>DASRSE010000115.1:0-13883 GCA_035656655.1 Pirellulales bacterium | reverse complement strand
ACGCAGCAGATGTCCGGCGATGATTTGGATAACCACCGCGGTCGGCGGTCCCAGGAGCAAGCCGATCAACCCGAACGCATAAGCCAAGCAGATGGAAACCGCCGTCACCAGCACCATGTTAAACCGCCGCCGCGCAAAGAGGCGCGGCTCGATCACCAATTCCAATAAGAGCAATAGGGCGAACGTCAGCACGACCGAGCCGGCCGTGGCGATCGTCGCGGTCAAGATGCTGTCGCCGAACACATAGAGGGGCAAGGCCAAAAAGGCGACCGCGCCGCCGGCCGCCATCACGCCGACCCAAGGCAAGGTCCACGCCAAGCCGGCGATCAAGCCGGCCAGCGCCGGATACGGATGCTTCAGCCACCAAAAACCGAGGGCCAGCAGCACGGCCGCCAACATTGACTGCAAATACTCGCTCCGAAAATACGACCCCACCTCGTGCTCGACGGCGTGCCACGTGTCGCGGGCGACCACGCGCCGCGGCGCCGACAGCAGCGACAACCATAGCCGCTCAAAGCGGATTCGGTCCATCGACCAGTAGACGCTCAAAATCAAGATGATCACCAGATCGATCAGCACTTCGGCCACGCTGAATGTCATGCCGAGCACGGTTTGAAAGGTTTGCGCGCCGTGCTTGCCAGTCAGGTTGTTCCAGATCTCATCGGCCGGCGGCAATTCCTGGGCGATCCGCTTTTCGATCCAATTTCCCTGGGGCCAGTTGTCGGTGACATAGTTATAGGTCTTCATCAAATCCGTGCCGACGTGCTCGAGATCGCGGATCAGCGGTCCCCCTAGCGCCGCGACGAAAAGCACGATGGTTCCGAGCAAGCAAAAATAGGCGGCAATCGTCGCGGCGGTCGGCGGCGAACGCTTCCGAATAAAGAAGTTGGTCAGCGGGCGAAGCGCCGCCGCAATCACCAGCGAAATGATAAATAGCATCAGCGCCTCGCGAAACAGCCAGAAGGCGAAGACCCCGAGCAGGGTGCCAAAGACCGCGAGCGTGCGAACGAAAAAAGTCCAGTTCATGCTTTCACCGGGGTCGATTCGAGGCTCGCCGGCGGGGGCGTTTGTCCGAGCAGAAGTTGCTCGACTTCCAAGGCCAGATTTTCGATCTCCTCTTCCACCCGATCGCTTTGCTTGGTCGGCACTTCTTCTTTCGTGCGCAGACTAAGCCGCACGTCGCGGACCAGTTCTTCCGCCTCGTGCTGCAGCAAACTGATGGTGTCGCGGCCGGCCGGCGCCGCCGGCTCCTGGGCAGCGCGGCTGAGCAAAAAGCGATCGAGCACCAGTTGAATAATGGCGGCCATCAGAATCGCCAGCACCGCGCCCGGCGGCCCGAGCAGCGACGTGAACGCCGCCAATGACAAGAGGGTCACGACCGGATGGATGCCGATTGCTCGATCCATGATTCGCGGATAAAGAAACAGATTCTCGGCCAGATGGACCAGCGCCAAGGTGCCGGCCACGCCCAACAAGGCCGAAGTGCCTTGCGAGGCGGCTACCATTGCCGCCGGAATCGCGCCGATGGAAGGACCGAAGGTGGGCACTGCTTCGCACAGCCCGGCGACGATTCCCAAGGGGAGCGCATGCTCGACGCCGACGAGCCAGTACATCGTGCCGGTCATGACGCCGATGATCAAACAGAGCAAGCTTTGGCCGCGGACGAACGAACCGACTTTCGCTTGCATCGCTTCAAACAACTCGCGCGACGATTCGCGATGCCAGGCCGGCACCAGCAACAGCAGCGCGCGCACCGTGCGCTGTTCTTGCAGACTCCAATAAAAGGCGAACAGCAACACTCCGACCAGCATTGCCAGCGCATGAAAAAGATCGCCGAAATGACTCAGCGCAGGGGTCACCGGCGCCGAGTCCAGATTCAGCGCGGCGTGCCGCGGCAGATGCTCGACCAACTGGCGAATCAGTTGGCTTGACGATGCCAATAATTGGCCGCGCATTTTCTCATAAAACTCCGGCAAGCTCGCAATCAAGCTCGAGACTTGCTCGCTCAAGGGAACGACGAGCAAGCCGAGAGCGCAGACCAGCACGGTCAGCAAAACGAGAAATGTCAGCAGGACCGCCGTGCCGTGTTTGCAGCCGCGCCCTTCGACCCACTTGATGGGCGCGCGCAAAATCGTGGCCAGCACGATCCCAATGAACAGTCCGAAAAAGACAATTTCAAAGTAATAGAGCAGCGCCACCAATAGCGCGAGCCCGACGACGATCAAGGTCGCTTGAATGGTCCGGACGACCGTGCCGGGTTGGGCGCGCAATGGATCTCCGGAAAGCGTCATAGTCAATGAAGAGCGTCCTGCCTGATCCGAGGGAAAAGAAACCGAACCGAGGGGCCATGCCTGTCTTTGGAAAATGTCGCCCTTGCTTTTTTCCAGCTCGACCCGTGCCGAGCCAAGCTCCGCTAGGCTTTCTAAATCACGATCGGCATCGGCCCGCTAGGCAAGGCATTCGTACCTGGCAGAGCTTATCGCCGGCTTCAACAAGTTCCTAAAAGAAAAGCCGCCGGGGCGCCCTTCGCAAAGGGAGCAGATCCGGCGGCTTTAGTATAATCTCTCTCGTGGTTAGCGGCGATTAATCAGCGCCCCAATCGCAATGCCGAGGCCGGCTGCGACGAGCAACGCCGCGAGCGGCTGCGCGCGGACTTGATCTTCCAGCGAGCGCTCGAGACTCATGGCTTGGCGGCGGCCTTGATCCAGATAATCCGAGGCGGTTTCCGTCAAGGCGCCGGTCTTGTCCTGGACCATTCGCTTCGCGTCGGAACCGAATTGTTGGACGGCGCTGAGGACATCATTGCCGACCTGTTTGCCGGTCTCTTTAACCGTTTCAAAAGTGCTTTTGGCTTGGTCTTTGGCTTGTTCTCCGGCTTGGCGAACCTGATCGCCGGCTTGTCGCGCGGCGCCTGCCGCTTGCTGGCCCGCATGTTGAATTGTCGTGGACATGGCGTATCTCCTAAAGAAATGAGTGAACGACTCGAAACCTGTGCTTGCACCGTGGGATGGCAAGCGTCCACGAGAATTATGCAAGGAGCGTGCCAATTGGGGGCTCAGGAGAAAAAGCCCCCTCATCGTCGAGCGACGAACTACAGAATACGACGAAATACTTCAGCGCAAGGCCCCAACTTATCACGGCCAGCGGTCCATCGCCGAAAAACTTGGCGGGCTTCTGACCAAGCTGGTTAAGCCTCACTCAAACTGGCGCGGCTTCGGGCTCGAGCTCGTCGCCATCGCTGCTCAGGTGAATCTGGCGATCGATCGAAATCCCCAGCGAGCGAATCTTGTTGCGCAAGCTGCCGCGCGTAATCCCCAAGATTTCGGCCGCCTTCGACTGGTTTCCGTCAGTCGCCCGCAGCACCAAGGTGAGCAGACAGCGCTCCATGACCTCGACGCATTCGCCATAGAGTTCGGTGGCGCCGCTCGCCAGGCGGTCTTCGATGAACGGCTTCAAATCGCTATTGGGCAGATCACCCTCGGTCGCGGCGCGCTCGCCCCCTTGCTCTTCGGGCCGCAACTCGGACGGAAAGAATTTGGAGATCAAAACCGGCCCATTCGCTTGCAGCAGCGCCTGCCGCAAGACGTTCTGCAATTGCCGCACGTTGCCCGGCCAGCGGTAGTGCAGCAGCATGTCCATGGCGTCGGGCGAGATGCCGTGCACGTCCTTGCCCAACTCGCGGCCAAACTGCACCAGAAACCATTCGAGCAGGAGCAAGATGTCGGTGCGCCGTTCGCGGAGCGGCGGAATTTTGATCGAAAAGCCGTTGAGGCGATAATACAGGTCTTCGCGAAATTCGCCTTTCGCGACCATCTTTTCCAAATCGCGATTGGTCGCGGCGATGATCCGCACGTTCGTGCGCACGGTCTCGGTTCCTCCCACCCGCTCGAATTGCTGCTCTTGCAGCACGCGCAGCACTTTGCTTTGGACTAAGGGGGACATGTCGCCGACCTCGTCCATGAACAAGGTGCCGCCAGAGCATTGTTCGAATTTTCCGATGCGCTGCGCGGTCGCCCCGGTGAAGGAGCCCTTTTCGTGGCCGAAGAGCTCGCTCTCGAGCAGGGTCTCGGTCAAAGCGGCGCAATTGACGGCCAAAAACGGCCCTTTTGTGCGGCTGCTATGTTGATAGATCGCCCTCGCCACAAGCTCCTTGCCGGAGCCGCTTTCGCCGCGAATCAGGACGGTGACATCTTGCGGCGCCACGCGGCCAATCGCCTTATAGACCTCTTGCATCTGCGGACTGCGGCCGACGAGCGAGTCGCCGTCGGTATGATGATTGGCGGCCGATTGCAAACTGACCGGCACATTCATCAAGCGGCGGATTTCGAGCGCCTGCCGCACGAGTTCTTGAATGCGCGCCAGATCGAGCGGCTTCAACAGATAGTCGAACGCACCCAGCTTCATCGCCTCAATCGCCGTGTCGCTCGTGCCGCCGACCGTGATGAAAATGATCGGCACCTTCGGGGCGATCCGATGGATCTGCTCGAAGGCATCGAGCCCCGACATGTCCGGCAGCATCATGTCCAGCAAGATCACATCGAGCGAGGATTGCCGCTGGGCAAGTTCGATCCCCTCTTGGGCCGTCCCGGCGGAAACCACTGTGACGTCCAGATCCTTCTCCTTGAAGGCAGCCGAAACGAGGTGGCGGACTGAGCGATCATCGTCGATCACAAGCACATTAGCCATCGGCGGAATCTCGTCGATAAAGTGGATTTTTGAAGTGCAGTTTTGTGGAAAAGCGAGGTAATTCAATCCTAACGCCCGATTGCTTGAGAGGCAACGTGCCGGTCGCGGACCATTTCTTTCAGCATAAAAAAACCCGCCCGTTTTCTAGGCATATTTGTCCGAGTCGAGCCATTCATGCGCCCTTGAACACGAGAAAATGAGGTCCGCACCCTGTCCCGTTCGCTTTTCGCGGCGAGCCAAGTAAAATGCGGCAAAGAGCTGGCTTATTGCCGGGTTGAAAGATTTACGAAAGATTTCCTGGAATGCATCGGCTCAGACTGATTCACTGGAAACCGTCGTTCGGAACGGAATTTAGTTCGAGAGCCCGTCGGATCGCTCCAAAAACCGGCGAATTAGGGCACGGAATTGCGTCCCGCCGCAGGCGGCACATCGATTGCTCCCATTATGGATGGCAACGACAGCCAGCGTGCCCGGAACGTCCGGCTGGCGATGATTCAGCGACGAGGCACCGGAGAGAGACGCTCGAAACGGCTTTCAGCGAGAGGCGTATTATGCGAACAGGAATGGCCAAACCGAGTCCGATCTTGATCGACGAAGCGGAAGAAGCCCCGATTTTCGACTATCGGGGCACCCTTCATCGACTGGGGGGATCGCGCGAACTGTTTTTCGATTTGGCTCATTTTTTCGTCGAGGATTCGGATAAGCTGCTCGAACGCCTGCACTCGGCCTTGGAGCGGCGCGACCACCATGGTATCGAATCGGCCATTCACAGCTTGAAGGGCCTGATCGCGAATTTTGGCGCCCCGCGAGCGACCTTTATCGCAATTGAAGCAGAGCAATGTGCTCATTCCGGCAAGCTTGACGATGTCGTGCAGATTTACCCGCGGTTGGTCGACGCGGTGCATACCCTGCGAAATGCGCTGTCGCTCGCGACCGATGCCCCGTCGAGTGCCCACTTGGACCGTCCCTCGCCACAATAAGGGATCCTTTATAGATCTGTTTGGCGCAAACTCGCATCCGGACCGGTTTGCCAAATTTCATTTTCCGGGGCTTTTTCGCTATCATGCCGACGGATCATCTTGAGTCGCTGACTTCGCAAAACGCGGAGTTGCGCCGTCGCCTGCAAGAAGCCGAAGAAAAGCTGCTCGCCCAGAGCGATCTCAGAGATAGCTTGAGCACCGCTCTGTTCGCGGACGAACTGCTTCCGCCCATGGCGCTGCTGGCGGCGGATGGAAATTTGGTTCGTTGTAGCGAGCGTTTTTCTGAACTGCTCCAGCGGCCAGGGGCGGAGTTGCTAGGCCATTCGCTCTTAGAGTTTGTCGCGCCGCTCAACCAACCCTTATGTGAGACACTGCTGCAGGCCGCGCCCACGGAGGGGGCGCTCGCGCTGATGCGCTCCGATGGACGCGCAATCTCGCTTATCTTGGGAGTGCGGCCCGTGCCAAGTGAAACAGGCAGCGACGATTTGCTGCTGGTCGATTTGACCGACCAAAAGCGGCAAGTCCAACTCGCCGCGGCGGAATCGCTCGCCCGCTCGATCCTCGAACAGACCGTCGAGGCGATTGTGGTCTGCGACCGGATGGGCGTCATTTTGCGCGCCAGCCGCGCCGCCCGCGAGTTGGCAGGTGAGAATCCCTTGCGGCGCGATTTTTCCGCGGCTTTTCCGCTGCGGCAGAGCCGCGCACCGCTCGGCGCCGAGAAGGGGGCGCCCCTCTTTCAACTGCGCCCCATTCTGCAGGGCGAAACCATCAGGCACCAAGCGGTCAGCTTATCGATTGGCGCGCGCCGCGTAGAACTGCTCCTGAATGCGGGCCCGCTGCTGAACGAGCGGCAAGAAGCGATGGGCGCCGTGGTTGCGCTGACCGATGTGACTGAGCAGCGGCAAATCGAACAATCGCTGTCCGCGAGCGAGACGCGCGAGCGCGTGCGCGCCGCGGAACTCGACACGGTGTTGAACGCCGTTCCCGCCGCCGTGTGGATCGCGACGGATCCGCGCTGCCAAGAGATCACCGGCAATCTGGCCGCGTATGAGTTAACGCGAACGCCGCTGGGCCGCAATATCTCGGCCACTTCTCCCGCCCCCCTCGAGCGGACATTCAGCGAATTTCGCGAGGGCCGCCCGGTGCCGCCGCACGAGTTGCCCATGCAAGTCGCCGCCCGCGACGGAGTGGAGATTCGCGACGCCGAACTGACGCTCCGATTTTTTGACGGCGAGGAGCGGCACATCTTCGGCAACGCGGTTCCGCTGCGCGATCTTGACGGCAGCCTGCGCGGGGTGATTTCCGCATTTGCCGACGTGACGGAGCTCAAGCGCGCGCAGCAGGCGCTACAAGCCGCCGACCAAAGGAAGGATGAGTTTCTGGCAATGCTGGCCCATGAGCTGCGCAACCCGCTGGCTCCGATTCGCAATGCGGTCGAACTATTGCGGCTGCTCGGGCCGCGAACGGCCGAACTGATGAAGGCCGAGGACATGATTGATCGGCAGATCGAACACATGGTGCGGATGATTGACGATCTGCTGGACGTGGCGCGCATTGCCCGCGGAAAAATTCTGCTCCGCAAGAGCCGCTGCGATCTGGCCGCCATCGTTCGCGAGGCGGCTGAAGACTACGATTCCATTCTCTCAGTCGGCGGGATTTCGTTGGAAACGGAAATCGCCGCGGGGGCGGTCCCGGTCCAAGGCGATCGGACCCGGCTCGCGCAAGTCATTGGCAACCTGTTGACCAACGCGGCCAAGTTTACTGACCGCGGCGGCCACGTCGCCCTCCGGCTCGCGAGCCGCCCGGCCGAGCACCGCGCCGTGATCACGGTGCGCGATTCCGGCATCGGCATGGAGCGCGACATGCTCGATCGCTTGTTTCAACCCTTTAGCCAAGCGAATCGCAGCCTCGATCGGAGCCGCGGCGGCCTGGGACTAGGGCTGGCCTTGGCTAAAGGATTGATCGAGTTGCATGGCGGCGGAATTGCCGCGACAAGCCTGGGCTCCGGACAAGGTTCGGAATTCACAATCTGGCTGCCGCTCGACACGATCGCGCCGCCGGCCACCGCCGATCGCGAACCGGCGGCTCCGCGCGCCGCGCTGCGAATCCTCTTGATCGAGGATAGCGCCGATCTAGCGGAAACCATGGCGCGCCTGCTCGAAATCGCCGGACATGTGGTGGCCGTCGCCGTGAACGGACCGAGCGGGCTGCGCCAAGCCGCGGAATTCAAGCCGGAAGTCGTCCTCTGCGATATCGGTTTGCCGGGAGCGCTCGACGGTTATCAGGTCGCCCGCGCCCTCCGCGCTGCGCCGGAGACGGCATCGGCTTATCTGATCGCCCTATCGGGTTATGGCCAAGACGACGATCGGCGCCGCTCGCTTGAGGCTGGTTTCGATCTGCACTTGGTCAAGCCGGTGCGTATGCAAGAGTTGCGGCAGATCCTCGGAGAGTTGACGCCGGCTCGTTAACGGAGATACTCGAGGACGAATCATGTGCTGCCCCCTCTCATCGCTCAGGACGTGTTTATGTACGAAGGTCGACGCAAGAAGATCTTATCGCGCCGCGCGTTCGCGCGTCGGGTCGCTCGGCATCTGCTCTTGGCCTTGGTGTTGATCACTCTCGCGCTGGCGATTGGAGTGATCGGCTATCGCTGTCTGGAAGGGCTCGATTGGCTCGACTCGCTGCTCAATGCGTCGATGATCTTGGGTGGGATGGGACCGGTCGATAAGCTGGTGCATCCGGCGGCCAAGTTCTTTGCGTCGCTGTACGCGCTGTTCGCCGGATTGGTGTTCATCGGCGTGGCCTCGGTTGTGGTGGCGCCATTCGCCCATCGCTTGCTGCACACGTTTCATGCGCAAGAGAATTGAACCGCGATTTCGCGAGACTGCCTGAAGCGCCCCGATTTCGCCCACGGCCGCGGCGCACGGCAAACCGCAGAAACCGATTTCGCGAATTCACGCAAATCGCCTAAAATTGCGATTGCTCCAATTTTGCCAAGCGGGAATAATCCCGAAAAATCCGTTGCCCGAGTCAACGGCATGATCGAGCAGGGTTGCTCCGGTCGATATTTATTTCATGGAGGAAACGAGCATGAAAAAGATTCTCTTCGCGTTCGCGATCGTGTTGGTCAGCGGTAGTTTTGCCGTGACGCAAGTCGAAGCGGGCGGCGGCGTTCGCGTCGGCATTGGCATCGGCGTGCCGCTCTATCACCCGTACCCGCACTATTACTACGACTATCCGCCGCCATACTACGCGTATCCCGCGCCGTATGCGGTTCCGGCTTATGGCTATGCCCCGGCGCCGTACTACGCGCCCGCGCCGCAGTATTACTATCCGCCGCCGGCGACGGCGAACTATCCTGTCGCGAGCCAGCCGAATGCGTACGCGCAGCCGAGCGGCCAGGCCCCGGCGACCTATGCCAATCCGCCGTCGTACGCCACGCAGCCGAATTACGCGAATCCGGCGAACACCGGCGCACCGCCGAGTTATGCGCAGCCGAGCTACGCCGGCTCGCCGAACAACACGCCTTATCAACCAAACAACACGCCTTATCAACCGAACAACGGCCCTTATCAAACGAATCCAGGGGCGACGCAGTCGACCTACAGCGCTCCGGCGGCAACCACGCCTCCGACTTTGCAAACGCCGCCGAGCTACGGCCCGCCGTCGGGCCCGCCCCGGCCGGCTGGACAATAACCGGCGCGTTTCGCGGGGCGAATCCGCATTCAGTCCTCGCAGCGAAAGGGAACCTCCTCGGAGTGTTTCCTTTCGCTGTTTTTATTGGCGGCGTGGAGCGGACGCTCAGTCGTTCAGCCCGCCAAACCGGCGGTCGCGGGCGGCATAATCGCGCAGCGCCTGATGCAAGTCTTCTTCGCGGAATTCGGGCCAGCAGCGCGGCGTCACCCAAATCTCCGCATAGCTGATCTGCCATAAGAGAAAGTTGCTGATCCGCATTTCATTGGCCGTGCGAATGAGCAAGTCAGGGTCCGACATCCCGGCCGTGTAGAGATGGCTGGAAATCGTTTCTTCCGACAGAGAGTCGAGGGCCAAGGTGTGGGCTTGGACTTGGCGCGCGATGGCTTGCACGGCGTCGACCATCTCCTGGCGCGAACCGTAGTTAATGGCCAAGCAGAGCTGCATGCCGGTGTTGCTCGCGCTGAGGCCGATCGTGCGGTCGATTTCACGCAGCGCGGCGGCGGCGATTCCTTCGCGGCGGCCGATCAAGCTGACGCGGATATTTTTTTCCATGATCAAGGTTCGCTCCTCGATCATGTATTGCTCGAGCAGGTGCATCAAGCAGTCGAGTTCCAGTTGCGGCCGTTTCCAGTTTTCGCTCGACAGACAATAGAGGGTTAACTGCTCTAGCCCGAGCCGAGCGGCTTCGACCGTCGTCTTGCGGACACTGGTGGCGCCGCGGCGATGGCCCTCGATGCGCGGCAGCCCTTGCCGCTTCGCCCAGCGACCGTTGCCATCCATGATGATCGCGACGTGCCGCGGCAATTTTTCGCGCGCGAGATCGGCCAGTGGCTCCGGCACATTCGATAAGGCGGGGGCAAGCACTACGGGAGTCCGCTCAGGGTTTTCGGGTCGGTTCAGTACGAGCTCGAAGTCGCCACGGCGCCGCCATGAGACCGCGGGATGTCAAAACGTTCCAGGTCCGTCCGCTGCGCAGTCCAAGCGACTCGGATCGCGGCGGCAGCCTTATTTTACCGCGCTCAGCGCGCAGTTCTGATCGGCGGCGTCGGCGAAAATCGTCTGCTCGCGATCCGGTCCCACCGAAACAAACTCGACGGGCCGGCCGATGATTTCGCTGATCCGCCGCAAATAGGCCAAGGCGTTCTGCGGCAAATCTTCCATCCGCCGGACCTGGGTGATTTCCGTCTGCCAGCCAGGCAGCGTCTCATAGACCGGCTTGGCGGCGCGCAGCTCATCGACTTGGCTTGGGAAATTCGTGAGCCGCCGGCCGTTGATTTCATACGCGGTGCAAATCTTGATTTCGTCCATTTCGCTCAATACGTCGAGCAGCATGACTGACAACGCGTTCGCGCCGCTCAGCCGCGCGGTGTAGCGCACCGCGACCGCGTCGAACCAGCCGCAGCGCCGCGGCCGCCGCGTCACGGTCCCATATTCGTTGCCGCGGTCGCGCAAATGCTGGCCCGTTGCATTGTCTTGCTCGGTGGGAAATGGACCGCCCCCGACCCGCGTCGAATAGGCTTTGATGACGCCAATCACCTTGCCAATCCAACAGCCAGGAACGCCCGACCCGCTCGACACGCCGACGCCGCTCGAGTTGCTGCTGGTGACGAACGGAAAGGTTCCATGATCGATGTCGAGGAGCGCTCCTTGGGCCCCTTCGAACAGCAGCCGTTGTTTCGCTTCGACCGCATCCAACAGATAAGCGGTCGTGTCGGTGACAAATGGCCGCAAGCGTTCCGCATAACCTTGATACTCAGCATAGATTTTGGCCGCGTCGAGAGCCGGTTCGCCTGGACCGATTAAACCGGCCAAGGCTTGTTGCTTGGCCGCGACGACATGCTCGATTCGCTCGCGGAAATTGGGCCGATACAGATCGCCCAGCCGAATTGCGAACGAGCGGCCAACCTTGTCGCGATAACACGGGCCGATTCCGCGCTGGGTCGTGCCAATCGCTTCGCCGCCGGTGCTCGTATCGAAGGCCCGATCCTCACTCATGTGCCACGGAAAAATGACGTGCGCCCGATCCGAGATGAGCAGGTTCTTGTCGACGGCAATTCCGCGGGCCACCAGTTGGTCGATCTCGCCAAGCACGCTGGGCGGGTTGAGCACGACTCCGCCCGTGATCACGCACTGCACGGTCGGATTCAAAATGCCGCTGGGAATGAGCGACAGCTTATAGGTTTGGCCGCCGGCGACCACCGTGTGTCCGGCGTTCGCGCCCCCTTGATAGCGGACCACCACATCATGTTCCTCGGTCAGCAGATCGACCAGCTTGCCCTTCGCTTCGTCTCCCCATTGCAGACCGATCACGCAAGTACCAGGCACGAGAACACCTTTTAGAGAGATCTATTCGTTTGTTTGAACTCAACAGCGCGCAACGAAAGCACACCGTCGATGAATTGTCGGCGTCGTGCGGGGCATTATGGCGGCAAAATGGCCGCTAAAGCCCGCAGCCGTTTCAAACCCAACAGTTTACGGCAGCACAGAGCATCCGGCAAGGAGTCCGCGACTTAATGAAAAATCTCTCGAAATCGGATGAATAGTGCCGGGACAGAAGCTCTCTATAAATTTCTGAACAGAGGCTGATATTGAGCGACGATGTTTCATCGACGAATCATAGGAGCAGGAATGCGAAACCGGATCATGCCCTGGCCACCAAAGTTTTCGGCCGGCAATTCAAGATTGAGAAACTCGGCATTTACGACTGGCACTTCAAAGACGAGCTCGTCAGTAATCAGCTTTCCCGGATAAACGGAATCCGATGCCGCCCGATTTACGGGGCGCATCGTGAGTCCGAAGTCGATCCTTTTGTACGAATTGGCAAAGTTATCTTCTACGCTCGCAAAATCCCTTAATATTCCAAAGTCCCTTCCTGCCCAACTGCAATAGTCGAGTTTTTTCGAGCTAGACAAGTTGCGCACTTCAAGATCAATAATCAATTGAGCATCTTCAGAACGCGACGTCTCACCGCCCAAGTTTCCTTTTAATTTTACCGTCGCCACTTCTATAGAGGTGATCCTAATTTGCACGTCCCCTTGCCGAACGGCGTTTTGCGCCGGTGCCCACTCCTTCGTGTCGGTCGTCGCGCGGGCGTCCGAATGGGAAATAGGCATTGCTCCTCCGCCGACGACTTGCTGGTTTGTAGCTTGATTTCTTTCTTGAGTGTGCGCAATCGAACTGAAAACCGCCCCTTGCAACAAGGCAATGGCTAATGCAACGCCAGAAAGGACCCCACCTCCTATTGGCCAGCCAATTCCGCTTCCGCTTCTTCCGAGGGCGACGATTAAGCCAATGAATGCAAGGAGTAAACCGATCCCTCCTATCAAGGCCGACACGATCCCAACGAACGGTATGAACGAAAAGATAAACGCAACAATCCCAAGGATCAATGAGACGATACCGAGGCTTGACGAACGTTTGGGAAGATTGACATTAATAGTTGGCGCGTTGTAGCTGTGTCCCGCGACGAACGATTTTGAACCCCGCGTCTGTCGGGTTGATGAGTACGGATTGTACATTGGCTCAAATGGAGCAGGTTCAGTAATGCTTACTGGATGATGTGTGATTGCGTTAAAGGTAGGCGGTGCGCCCGCGGCTGAAATCAGTAGCGGCCAAAAATTTTGAGCTGGAAGCCATGCGGGCATTCCTTCAGTCCATATCATTTGAGACTGCACGAGTTGCCCATTATTGGCCATAATGCTCAATTCATGCACAGAAATCGGACCGAACTGTTCGCCATTGCGCATGTAGTGCCATTGGTCACTCATGAAAAGCCCCTCTTTAAAATGTTGCTTGGATCGAATGCCATGTAGCCGCGCATCAAAAATGTCACGGTGTTGCAGCCATTCCAATTCTGTCGAAAACGAGTAAAATGAATTACTGCCGTCAATCGTCGACGAATCTCGGTACGAGGTTCACAATAACGACGGCAGAGACCAATAGCAATCTGAAAACAATAGCCGCTTAGAACCAAGAGCTTCTCAATGCCACCGCGTTCCCGCGAGCCGTCGCCCCCGCCTGCCAACGGTCAAATGGAAGTACCCCACGACGCGATTACGACCGTCGAACAACATATCTTGCAGGATCAAAAGCGGTTTCCAGGGTCGTCGGGCGAGTTTTCGTGGTTGCTGTCGGGCATTACCCTGGCGACCAAGCTGATCTCGGCGCGGGTCCGCCGGGCCGGATTGACCGATATTCTGGGCGAGCATGGCGCGACGAACATCCAAGGCGAAGTGCAGCAAAAACTGGATGTCTACGCGAACGAGGTCCTTCGCCACTCCCTCAGCTATCGCGAAAGCATCGGCGTGCTGGCGTCGGAAGAAAACGAGCACCCGATCACCATTTCGCATGCGACCAATCAAGCCAAGTATGCGGTTGTCTTCGATCCGCTCGATGGCTCGTCGAACATCGATGTGAATGTCGCGGTCGGCACGACCTTTTCCATTCTGAAGCGGCCTGCCGACGCCGGACCGAGCGATACCTCGCGCTGGCTGCTGCAACCGGGCGACAAGCAGATTGCAG
>DASRSE010000114.1:0-2455 GCA_035656655.1 Pirellulales bacterium | reverse complement strand
GTTGGGTAGCGAACGTCAAATCCGCTCCACTAGCAACCTTTTGATTCTAGTGCGGCTTTGACTTACTTTGAAGTTCCGATGGCGAGTGTGCGGAAACAATTGATCGGAACTTCAAAGTCGCCGCGAGTTGCCGCTTTCGATCTGAAGTCCCTGAACCCGATTTTGCCGCGAGTGAGTCAGGGACTTCAGATCGGCGGCACTAGTGGTAGCGCGGTAAGGACATCGCAAACGAATGGCCGGACAGCGCTCGCTTTCCGGCCATTCGCGTCCCTGTTCGGATGCCGTTACTCGTATTTGAACTCCGGCATCGCCTTCAACTCGTCCGCGGTCCCGTTGATCATGGCGTGATCCGGATACCAGGGATTGGCCTTTGCCGGTTGCGGCGCGGCCGAACCTGTGGTCGTCGTCGCCGGCTTGGCGCCGCCCGCATTCGGGGCGCCGGCCATACCGGTATAGGCGATCGGCTCTGTCGAGAACTTGATCTTGTCAAAGGGCACGGCGACCAGCCGTGCGCCCATGCCGAGGAAGCCGCCGACGCTGATCACGGCCGCCTTGATGCCTCCGCTCTTGTCCATCAAGAGATCGTTGATCGAACCGACGTTCTCGTTCTTCTCGTTATAGACGTTGAGGCCGACCACCTTCGAGGCACGCCAATCGCCGTGGAAAGACGCGTTCGTGGCGGCTGCGCTCTGCGTGGCCGGGGGTGAGGCGGTCGTCGCGTTGTTCTCAGCCGCGAACGCGGCACTGGCAAGCAGTAGGGAACCGGCGATGCCGGCAGTGACGTATTTCGCTAACATAGTGTCGCTCCCTGATCAGAATTGATGAGAGAGCAACTTTTGGGCAAAGCCCGTGTTCCGCTGCTGCGCCGCAATTTCGCTGTTGCAAGGCAACAGGAAGCGTCGGGTTCCCGGAACCCGCGCTTCAGCACCACAGAAGATCAGGCTGCCAGCGCTTCCGGCTCCATCTCGACCTCGTCGAAGACGGCGATCGCCTCGAAGCGGTAGTCACAGGACCAGCAATGCCAGAGATAGGCGGTGCGGCCGTCGCCGGGCTCGACCCATTCCGGCATCGCGATCGGTTTGCCGCACTGGGCGCATGGATTCTGCTTGGGCAAAAATGACTGGGCACGAGCCATGACACTCTCCCTTTTGCTTCTTGCTTGATGTTTAGTGGCGTGAATGAGTCAGGGATGCTGCCGCAACGTCGCCGCTCGACTGACACTGGACGCGTATTGAGTCTTTTACACGACAATCGCGCGCACGGCTACGCGACATTTTGGCTAGTGCGGCGACTTTGAAGTTCCGATCAATTGTTTCCGCACACTCGCCATCGGAACTTCAAAGTCAAAGCCGCACTAGAATCAAAAGGTTGCTAGTGCTCTTCGATTCCGAAGTTCGCAAACGAGGGCGCCACGATATGATGCGAACTTCGGAATCGGAGCACTAGTGGTCCGATTCTAACGTTCGCGCACCATTGGGGCTGGCGCGTTTGCGTTAGAATCAAAGGACCACTAGCAAAATATTGATTCAAGTGGAGCTTTGGATTTGACGTTCGCCTGCGAGATCGCAGCCGCCGAAATGGCGAATGTCAATCCGCTCCACTTGCAAGCATTTTCGCGATTCAATTTTTAGGCTTTGCGTCGACCGCGGGCTCGCGCGTGTGCACCGCACCCGCCTTCCGCAGATGGATGGTCGCGATATCGTCGGAATAGATCTTCTGCCAACCGTCGACATGATCGAGCAGCTTGGTTGCCGCACTCTGGGTGCGCATCAAGGTCGCCTCGATCTTGTAGTCGTCGAGCAGGCGGAACAGGTTCTCCGGCTCCATCAGGCCGGATGCGGCATTGTGATCGACAAAGAATTTCTCGCCATAGAGCTCGGTGCGGCCATCGATGAAGGGCGCGACGCCGTTGGCGATCAGGAAGCCGCCGAAGTCGTAATCGTTGAAGACGCGGCTGACATTGAGCTTCTTCAACTCCGCCACCGCCGCGACCGGAGATCCCCGCATATGCGGCGCGAAGGGATGCACGCTGGCCCAGGCGATCGTGCCCGCAATCAACGTGACGGCAAGACCGGCCAGCATCGGCGCGCGGATCGCTTGCGGATGCGACAGCTCGGCGCCGCCGATCTGCTTTGCCAATGGCGCGGCGAGAACGATCGGCGCGATCAGCGCCAGGATTTCGGCAGCGCGGCCTTGGCTGAGCGCCATGTGCAACAGGCCGAGCAACAGCACGATGCGCATCGGCGGCAAGGTGACGCCGCGGTACAGCACCAGACCGAAACCAAGCAGCAGGCAAATCTCGAGCGGGCCGGGACTGCCGAAATCGGCGGGCTTCCATTCCAGGATCAGCGGCAGCGCGCTGCCGAGTTCGAGAATCTTTCGTGACGCCAGCAGCGAGTCCCAGCCATAGGGTGTGCAGCAGGCGGCGGCGAGCGCGGCGACGCCGAAGGCGGCC
>DASRSE010000113.1:0-30240 GCA_035656655.1 Pirellulales bacterium | reverse complement strand
CAATAACCTGCATCAATTAGCGCTGGCTGCCTTGACGTTTGAGACCGATACCGGACGATTTCCGCCGGGCATGCAGCAGTCAATCTACGCGTCGTCGCCCGTTTATCGAGGGCTGAGTCTGTTCGTCTTTTTGCTGCCCTACCTCGAAGAAAAGCCGCTGGCCGACGCCTGGACCAAAGCCGATCCGCTCACGAACACCGTCGGCGGAGCGAGTGCGCGGACGGCGACCGTGCTGCCGCTTCTGGTCTGTCCGAGCGACGACATACCCGACAATCCGTCGATTCAATCGCGGTGGAGCTACGCGCTTACGAGCTATGGCGGAAATGGCGGCAGCGTGTCGTATCCGCCGCAAAGCGCGCTCAACGACGGAATCTTTCACACCACGGGGCCCGGTTCGACGCCCACGGCCAATCAACGCGCCGTTCGGCGGCTCGACGTGACCGATGGCGAGACGAAGACGTTTTTGTTCGGCGAACGCTCGCACGTCGACCGGAACTATGCCACCTTCAGCGCGAACAGTTGGGGCGATCCGTTGGAAACCTGGGGATGGTGGGCCGCCGCCGGCGGACAAAAGTGCATCGGACATGTCACGATGGGAGCTCAAGCCCCGCTCAATTTTCGCTTTCCCTATGTCTATGGGCAAAGCGATCCGGAGGGGACGATCAACCAGCAGTTTCAGGCCCTGGCGGACAAACGGATCACGGCTTTCGGCAGTCAACACGTAGGCGGGGCAAATTTCGCGTTCGTCGGCGGAGCGGTACGCTTCGTCAACGACGACATCGCTCCTGAACTGCTCAAAGCGCTTGGCACCCGCGCTGGCAGCGAGCCGAGCGATTTGCCTTGAGCCACGGCTCGGTCGGCGGACCGGGCCGCGACTCGGTTCCAGCGGCGCGTTTGGGCTACGCCCGTTCATGACGACCGCAATCTCGACCGCTTACGAACGAAGGGCGCAAAACAACCCAGCACGCACGGATGGCAGGCAAACTTTGCCTGATCGTTAAGGTTTGACAGGGATGAGTCAGCGCGACGTATTTGTCCTCATTTTTGATGATTCGGCCAATTCGGTCCAACCGATACGACACATACAACCCGACCCGCATTGGCGGGAGGACCACGCTACCGACGCTGCTGACTAGTGACCCTGGAGGCGCGGCATGTCACAAGGACATCATCGTGATTCGCTTATCTCGATCGTTACGCGTCCAGAACCGTCTGGTTGGATTTTGGTTGATGCCGGCACTCTGGCTGGCACTTTCGGCGCCGGCGTTGCGCGCTGACGAGCCGCTAACATCGGAGGCGGAGCGAGCCCAGCTTTGGCAGCAGATTCAAGCGCAGCAGGCCGAACTCGAAGGGCTTCAGAATCAACTTCAGGCCTGCCGCTCGGCCGCCGAAAGTCCTAGCTTTCAGACGATCTCGCTCGAACGCCACGACTCGGCGGCGATTGCGCCGGAGCCAAATGCGCCCTACGAAGTCGGCAGCGATCTCAAAATGTCGGCTCGCTGGGAACCGAATACGGGGATTGTCTTTTCGACCGCGAACAAAGACTTTGTCTCGCATATTGGCGTCCGGACGCAAGTCGACTTTGTCGGGTTCAACGAGAGCTCGAGCTTGGCCCACAACCCCAAGTTTGGGCCGCTGGAAGATGGCGAGTATTTTCGCCGCTTGCGGCCGTCCTGGGATGGAACCGCGTACGACCTCATGGAGTGGCAAGTCCAGTTTGCGCTCGAGCAATTCAACAACAACATCCCCAACCTGAACGAAGTTTGGGTCGGCGTGAAGAGTCTGCCGTATGTCAACACGGTTCGAATTGGACATATCCGCGTTGAGCAGGGATTTGAATCGGGCCAGTTTTCCGCCGACAAGGTCGGTACGGTCATGGAAACATCGATGGGTGCCGACGCCTTCATGCAGGTTTTAGGCAGCGGCGTCTGGATCACCAACAGTATTGCCGACCAACATCTGACCTGGGCCGCTCAGGCCTACAAGCAAGACGCCCTGAATAATAACACCGGAGCGGACTTTGCCGATGGGGCCTGGGGATATACCGGTCGAGTGACCGTCTTGCCATTTTATCAAGACGACGGCCGGCACATGCTCCATTTAGGCGTCTCGGGCACGTTCCGCGACGCGCAGCCAACAGCGCTCGGCGGCCCAGCGGTGACTCAGTTTCGCGCTCGACCTGAACTGCGCGACCAAGATGGCAGTACGCCCTTGGGCAATGCGAATCGGCTCGTGGACACCGGCGCCATCGCCTCGGAGTCCAACGGCGTGGTTGGGTCCGAGTTGCTCTACATTTTAGGACCGGCGTCTCTGCAAGCCGAATACAACTTCGCGCAAATCAACGATGCGGTGATCGGAACGACGCGGGTCGGCGATCTCCCCTTTGAAGCGGGCTATATCCAATTGAGTTATATTCTGACCGGTGAACACCGCCTCTACGATCGGCGGCTCGGCCGGCTCGGACCGAACTATTGCAGCGGTCCGTTTACGCCCTTCTGGCTCGTTCGCGATGAAAACGGCGACTGCTGCTGGGGTTCGGGAGCGTGGGAATTGCACGCGCGCTATTCGCACATCTCGCTCGACGACCACGCCGTCTCGGGTGGCCAGTCGGACGCCTATACCTACGGTTTGAACTGGTATCTCAACGCCAGCTTGAACATTCGTCTGGAATATCTGCATCAAGTCGTGTATGGCGGCGGCCCGCTCGGCGACGGAGTCATCGACGGCATCGGCATGCGAACCCAGTTCTTTTTCTAGGCCGCGCAAGACCGCGCGGGCCGCTGCATCACCCGCATCGACCTGCTGCGCCGCGCGATTCTCAACCGCGCGTCATGCCCGCGCAAACACGAATCCAGCGAATCGCGTTGCCGGCTGCACGGTTTGGCAGCGCCACTAGATTCACGCCTGCGCGGGAATGACGAATCGCAATGCAACGCAGCGCCAGCGACTCCTCCGCGGGAATGTCAGTGCCCCAAATGAACTGGCCCGCCAACAACGCCCCGCAGGAACGACGAAGCGTTGCAGGTCACACCCAGGAACCGACCTTTTCGAAGATGAAGTCGAGCGCATCGACCTGGGCTTGGTTGCGGCCGTTGGCATTGGCGGTCGCGGTCACGCGGCCAAAGCTGTAAAGGGCCGCGTTGACGTAGGGATTGACCACGGTGACTTGGCCTTTCTTCGCGGTCACCAGGTTGTTGCCAATCGAATCATAAATCTGGGCCCGGTCGGTCGTGTTCGAAGCATAGGCGTTGATATTCGCGAAGCCGGTCGCTTGATTCAGGTAACCGGTCCCTTGCATTGAAGCCAGCGACTGCGACAACGTGAACACGTCCACTCCGGCCGAATCATAAAAATAGGCCGTGTCCTTGCCCCCGGTCGAATAGGCGAAGACTTGGGCAAAGCTATTTGCTTGAAACGAAAAGCTCGTCCCGGAAAGGGTGCTCTGCGTGGGCCGCGCGACCAAGCTGTCATTTCCTGTCGAGTCGTACAGGTTCGCCACGTCTCCGCCGCCGGTTGACGTGGCGACGACGGTAGCGAATCCAGTCGCCTGATTCAGATAGCCGACCCCTTGCATCGAGACCAGCGTCTGGCGCGCATTAAAGATATCTTTCGTCGCCGAGTCAGAGAAATAGGCCTGATCCGCGCCGCCATTTCCGTAGGCGGTCGTGGTGACAAAGCCGATGACCTCTTCCGAATAACCCGCTCCAGCCAAGGCGACATCGTTCGGCTTCGCAGTCAGGACATCGGCGCCGGCGCTGCCATACAAGGTCGCGACATCCGCGCCGCCGTTACCGGCGACGGTCACGAGTTCGACATTGGTTCCGTGCGCTTCAAAGCCGATGCCGACGATATCGACGGAGCCCGGCCGGACGGTGACCGTTTCTTTGTTGGCCGTCAGGACATATTTGGCGGTGTCGCTGCCGGCCCCGCCGTCGAAGGTGACCTTGGTCGCGTTGAAGCTATAGCTGACGCCGTTGATCGTGAATTGAGCCTTGGCGCCGGCCTGATAGTTAAACGTATCGTTGCCGGCGGTGCCGAACACCGAAACCACCGAGCCCGTTTGCGACACCAAATTCGTGATCCGCAGCTCCGCGTCCGAGTTCGTGCCGACCAGACAAACGTAATAGGTGTCGCCGGCGCGGACGCTCAAATCGAGCCGTTCGCCGTTCGCGCCAGTGGCGCGGGTGATCAGATTATGATGGGCGTCGTAGATTTCCAGCGTCAGATTCCCTTGCGCGCTATTGAAGAACGACTCCAGCGTCAAGGTTCCGGTGCGCGAGGCGGTGAAGGTTGCCCATTGTTCGCCCGCCACATTCAAGTGCGACGCATCGAGAAAATCGACCGCGCCATAAGCGGTCATGGTCGGCTGGAGGCTGCCGGTGATGGCATAATGGCCGATCGCGCCGGTCGTGCCTATTCCAAATGTGTACTTTTGGCCGGCGACGACGTTAAACGTCAGCGTGTTGCCGCTGCTGGCCGCGCCGTTCAGGTTCCACTGCGGAACCATTCCATCGCGGGCCGCGACCGTGAGCGTGAGCGTGCCGCTTTGCGTCGCGGTAAAGCTGAAATAGTCTTTGTCGGCCAGCGTATTGATGACTCCCGTCAGCGACAACGAGGACTGCATCGAACCGAGCGAGCTGGCGGTCGCGGCGGTCGAACCGTATTCGTCCTTGGGCATGACCGATTCCAAGGCCCGCTCCAGATTCAATTCGTGATAGTCCGCGTTCGTCGCCGCATCGTGCACGATATTGGCGGTGTTGAACATCACGTCATAAATCTGCGTCTCCGTGACGTTCGTCTGTCCGGAGAACTCCATCGCCTGGCGAATGAGCACGCTGGCCCCTGCCACGTACGGGCTGGCCATGCTCGTCCCCGAGTAGGTGGCAAAATCGTCGTCTTTGCCGTTGAGATTTCCAACATAGTCGGGCACGGTGCTGCGGATGTTGCTGCCGGGAGCGACAATCACATTGGCGGCGCGCTGGCTGAACGAGCTAAGTTGGCCATTGGCGTCTTCGCTGGCGACAGGCACCACATACGGACTCACGGCCGGATAACTCAAGCCGGTCGTGCCGTAGGTTTGAAAGGCGTTTCCTGCGGCGACGGAAATGAAAATGCCGTCGGCCTGGAGCTTGGCAAAATCCTGTTCGAGCGTGGCCCAATCTGGCACGGTCATGCCGTTGTACATGGTCCCCAGCGAAAGATTGACCGTGGTGATCGGATTGGCATAATCGTTGCGATGCTGGTCGACCCATTTGAGGGCTTCGTCGACCCAGGCGAAGGTGCTGTTGCCGTTGTTGTCAAACACGCGCAGCGCCACGAGATCGACGCCCGGCGCGACGCCTGGGTTGGTCGCATCGGTGCTGCCGATGATCCCTGAGACGTGGGTGCCATGCGAGCCATATGGGCCAAAATCGTACGGGTTGTTCGAGTCATTCGTGAAGTCATAGCCGCCGACGACCTTGTAGCCGTCGCCGTAACCGCCGCCGAGCGCGGTGTGGGTGTAGGCGATCCCGGTATCGATGACCGCGACCGTTTGGCCTTGGCCGGTCAGTCCGAACTCGGCCTTGGCCACGTCGAGGCCGGTCAGGGCGGCGGTGTTGGTCGCCGTGGTGGTTTGCACCAGCGCCTGTTCGGTCGGATCGACCGCCAAGGGGTCGATCGGCGTGGCGGACATCATCTGGCGCGTTTCCAATTGCTCGATCCGCAAGGGGCGCAAAGTGGAACGTCGTCCTGGAGCTCGGGACATAGAGAGAACCTTGAAAAGATGCAGACGACAAGCAGACAGAAAAGCGAACTGGAATTCGTCCGGAACCGGACGGCTCGCGGCGGCAAAAAATCTTGCCGCGGCGCAAGCCTTGGTGGCCTTCGGAATCGACTGCCGAAGCAACTGTAGGTTAGGCTTCGTGGCGGGCAACTTCGCCGCGCGAGAAGGCCGGAAAAACCGCTTAAAAGTGGCGTTTTCGCCTCATGGCGGTGGTGAAAAAGCAGCGCCCTTATCCGCCCGACTTGAATTGCCGGTTGTTGCCTTGCGCCGCGGCTGCTACAACGGACCGGTGAGCTACGTTTGAGCACCGTGGCGCCGGCAAATCCGGCCAAGCTCGGACCTGCCGGCGCCAGCGCCGGCAAGCAGCTTTTCTGATTCGCGATTTCTTGAAATGGCTTCTATGCGTACCTCTCTGGTGACTGGCGGCGCTGGCTTCATTGGCTCTCATATCGCCGATGCGCTCGTGGCGCGGGGCGATCGCGTCCGCGTCCTCGACAATCTGTCGACGGGCAATCTGAACAACCTCCGCGCGATTCACGATCGAATCGAGTTCATCCAAGGGAGCATCACGGACGAAACCACGGTCGCCCGCGCGGTCCGCGGCGTGGACTGCATCTTTCACGAGGCGGCCCTGGCCTCGGTCCCGCGCAGTTTGGAGAAGCCGCTCGATACGCATGCGGCCTGCGTGACGGGCACGGTCATCCTTTTGAACGAGGCCCAACAAGCGGGAGTGCGGCGGCTCGTTTATGCCGCCTCGAGCAGCGCCTATGGTGATCAGCCGTATGCCTCCAAACGCGAGGCCGATCCGGCCGCTCCGATTTCGCCATACGGCGCGGCGAAAGCGGCGGGCGAACTTTACTGCCGAGCGTTTGCCGCCTCCTTTAAAATCGAAACCGTTTCGATCCGCTATTTCAACGTCTTCGGCCCGCGACAAGATCCCGCCGGCGAGTATTCCGCCGTCATTCCCAAATTCATCACCTCAATGCTGGCGGGCGAACGGCCCACGATCTTTGGCGATGGTTTGCAATCGCGTGACTTTACGTTCATTGAAAACGTCGTCCGAGGAAATCTCTTGGCCGGCGACGCTCCGCGCGTGTCAGGCGAGGTCTTCAACGTGGCGATGGGCAACAGCGTCAATTTGCTCCATTTGATCGCCCTGTTGAATCAGCACTTGAAAACGAATATCCAGCCAATCCATGCGCCGGCTCGGATGGGCGACGTGCGCGACAGCCTGGCCGACATCACGGAGGCCCGCGCGAAACTCGGGTATGAACCGAGCGTGCACTTCGAAGAAGGCTTGCGCCGCAGCATCGACTACTACTTGTCGGTCGTCCGCCGCGCCTAGCCGGCTGTTGAAAAATGCCCAAGTGGCATTTGGCAACCTCGGTGGACATGGAACGCAAACTCGGCCGCGGCCGTCTCCGATTGCGCAACCCGCTCGTGGCCCACCTGCTCGGTGGCACGAGCCACGCGCCGAGACCTCCGCCAATGCTCAAAAGTCTTTCTTGGCTTGGCCAAAGCTCGCCGCGTTCGTGCCGGCATGCACCTGGCGCAGCAGCGCCGGACCGAACGTGCTATCAGGATTCATTCCCAACAGAAAGGTCGCCGGGAAAAAAAGGCCGCCGACGGCAGTTGCAATAACATTCAGGCTCCTCGACGTGCACCGCGCCGCGGCACGTCACCGCCCGCCGTTTTCGGAGAGTTGGCCCCCCGGGATCGTTTGGCCACACTTGGGACAGCGCAACGTTTCCTCTGCGGTCGCTTCCGTCGATCGATCACTCACAATCGCGCGGCCCAGTTGATCGCCCACTGCCACCGCAAAATCCTCCAGCGGGGCTAGCAAGCACCCTGCCCTCGTCCTGACGAATTTCCCCCAATTCTTCACGTAGCGAACGAACGAAAGCGTCATTTCGAGCCCGCAACCGCGCACTCGTTTCCATTTTTGGACTCCTAAATTCGCCAGCTTCATGCCGAACCGCGTTTCCTGGGACCCAATACCCCCAACATTAACTTCTCTTTCACGCCCCACGCAAAGCGCGACTTGCACCCTCGGCGCTGCGCCTGCGGGAGTTCCGCTCGACGCTGACGCATGCGGCCGATAAAATGAACGCCCCTGCCCCCTTGGCCGTTGGGGAGAGGGCCGGGGCGAGGGTTCTTCGCTTACTCGTTCGGTCCGACCTTTCCGCCATCGCCATAACGCCCTCCTTATCGATTGAATATGGTTACTTCTGCCGCCGGTCGTCGCGTCGTCATCACGGGCCTCGGCCTCATTAGCCCGCTCGGATTCACGAAAGAAATGCTCTGGGAAGCGCTCTATGCCGGCCGGAGCGGCGTCGGTCCGCTGAAACTGCTGCCTGCCGCTTCGCTCCCCACGTCGATTGCCGCCGAGATCCCGGAGTTCACCGGCGATATCGATAACTTCGGCGAACTCGAAAAAGATCAGAAAAAGGCGATTCGCAAAGGCCTCAAGATCATGTGCCGCGAAATCCAGATGGGACTCGCCTCAGGGCAACGCGCGATTGCCGACGCCGGGCTGAAAACCGGCGCCTTCGACCCCGAGCGGGCCGGCGCCGTCTTTGGCACCGACTACATGCTGACGTTGCCCGAGGACTTCACTGCCGGGATCAACAAATGCCGCGACGAAGCAGGGAACTTTGATTACGATCGGTGGCCGACCGAGGGAATGCCGGAACTCAATCCGCTCTGGTTGCTGAAATATCTGCCGAACATGCCGGCCAGCCATCTTGCGATCTACAACGACCTGCGCGGCCCGAACAACTCGATCACCCACCGCGAAGCCGCGGCCAATCTGGCCGTTGGCGAAGCCTTTCGGATCATCGCCCGCGGCAATGCCGATATCATGGTCGCCGGCGCGACCGGCACCCGGGTCCATCCGATGAAAACGGTCCACGCCGCGCAGACCGAGCAGTTGGCCGACAACCCGCAAGACCCCTCCAAGGCGTCGCGGCCGTTCGACCTCGATCGATCCGGGATGGTGCTTGGCGAAGGGGCTGGGGCCATCGTCCTTGAAGAATTGTCGACGGCCGAGGCCCGCGGCGCGACGATTTATGGCGAGGTCATTGGTCAAGCCTCTTCGCAAGTGACCGATCGCAATTTTGTCGCGCGCCGCGACGAGGCTTTTGTTAATGTCCTCCGCGGCTTGCTCCGCGATGCCGATGCGACCATCGCCGACGTCGGCCATATTCACGCGCATGGCCTCAGCACGAGCAGTTGCGACGCCGAAGAGGCCAAAGCGATCCAAGAGGTGTTTGGAGACCGCACCAAGAAAATCCCCGTTGTCGCGGCCAAAAGCCATTTCGGCAATCTCGGCGCCGGCAGCGGAATGGTCGAGCTGATCGCCAGCACCTTGGCCCTCCGCGAAAAGCACCTCTTTCCGGTCTTGAATTATGAAACGCCCGACCCGGATTGCGCGGTCCACGTGGTGCGCGAGGCAGGCACGCCGGCCGGCAAGACGTTTGTGAATCTCAGCGTCACCCCGCAAGGCCAAGCCAGCGGCGTCATGGTGCGGCTATTTGAATAGGCCCGCAGGCGGTAAACTTTGTGCGGACACGAATGCGCACCTCGTCGAGAGAGTCGAACTGCCACTGAACCGTGCGCCGGCCGCGACTCAAGAGACTGTGTTGCGATGCGCAATTCCCTTTAATCCGGTTCGATTCCGATCAGCCGGTTGAAAAGGCCATCGTGGCATTTCCCGACCTCGCCCAATATCGAGCAAAGTTCCGAACGGCTCGCAAATTGCGACGTGCGTTATCATCGTGGCATCTCATCGATGTGCGGTCGCAACCCCTTGAATACTTCCTCCTGCCGCTAAATGCCATAGTGTAAGACGTAAAAATCGCCCGACGTGGCTTGCTGGCAATATTCCGCGATGGTCTTGAGGATCAACACCAATTTTTCACGATCTGCACGGAATATATTTGATGTACCGGCTTCCTCGAAGCCCGTGCTATCGTCCCAAGCCGCGCATTCCCCTGGCATGGTTAGCTGTAGTTGAGGCGGACCTTCTTTCAGCAAATCCGCCCAACCTCGGAACACCGCCATCGCTTTGTTGGCTGAGGCGTGATTGATAACCGTCGGGCCCCAACGATTGAGGCCCATTGAATGGTGCCTTTCGTCCGTTAGTGGAACGGCTGGGTTGATGGTGGGGATCCAGAGAAGCGTACTGTAACAGAGAGAAATCACATCGTCATGAAGCAGAATTGCCGGCGCATCATTCCACCTCCGGTACTCAAAATTATACGGCTCGCCGATATCGGGCAACAACCAAAAGTCATGATAAAGTCCTCCCATAAGCTTTGGGCCCGGCATGGAGCCGTCATTTTGAAATAAGGGGTGTTGAACGCATCGCGCCGTCTTCGCGTCTATCTTGCATGACTCCTACCCTTGGCGTCGATCTGTCGAAAACCGGCCATCCGACGCCGATGTATCCGTTCGCGGCGCTTGATTATCCAGCGCCGTCGCGACGAGGCAAATCCCAAATTTGGCCCAAACTTGTCGTCCCGCAGTCCTTGGTCGGGATGCGCATCCATTTCAACCCACAGAAAATCGCTGCGAGCGGTGTGATAATCGCCCAGTTGCGATGGTCGCCGCAGCACGGCAACCGGACCGCAACGGTTTGGTTCGCTTCCCAATTTTCCAGCACCTCGGCGCCCGTGGTGTGCTGCTGGATAGTAGTTCCAGGGATGGTCGGCGGCGACGTTCTGCGGTAAACTTTTTGGAGTCGAATTCGACTCGCCCACCAGGCCGCTTGGTGAAATTGGCAGACACGCAAGACTTAGGATCTTGTGCCGAAAGGCGTCGGGGTTCGAGTCCCCGAGCGGCCAGTCCATCCGAAATTTCGGTAGCTTGCTGATGCGACAGCCGGCGAGCAGTTTGTCGGTCCGAGCATTCTGATGCAATGAGCAAATGGCCGAACGCGCATTCTACACTCCGCAGCGGACGGACACTGAGCGCGACTCCGAATCCGAATGCGCGCACGCCAGCGCCGGCTGCTCGTGATCCCGGTGCGATTCGCGGAGAAGCCGTTTTTTCGAGCCGGCGCAGACTGTCCGCGCGCGGCGCTCACGGGTACAATTTGAGCACGCCGGGTGCGGGAGTTCGTCGCGACGAAGATGGTTCCACCGCGATGAAGCATTTCCCCGGGCGAAATCTACCTAAGCAACGACGGGCGGCAAATGTCGGCGACGATGTACGAACAACTGGCGAGCGAGGTGCAACAAGGCCGAACGCGCGAGGCGCTGGCCGCTCTGGCGGATTCGCTCCGCGGCGAGAAGCGGTATCATGATTTGTTCGACGTTCGGCTGATGCAGGCCCGCGAGCGGCTCGGCTTGCCCATCGTCCAAGGGTCCAAGCTCGACGATCTGCCCGAGCCGGTGCGCAGCCAGATCGAGGAGGCCTATCTGGAGGCCTGCCGCGAGATCGGCCGGGCGTTGCTCGCGCAGAATCAGTTTCGCGAGGCGTGGATGTATCTGCGGCCGGCCGATGCACGCTCGGAGATGAAACAGGCGCTCGAAGACTGCGCGGTTGACGAAGAAAATGTCGACGAAATCGTGGAGTTGGCCTTGAACGAAGGGCTGCATCCGCGGCGTGGTTTTGAGCTATTGCTGAACCATTTCGGCACCTGCAATGCGATCACCACGTTTGAATCGCAACTCGCGCGTTTTCCGTTGGCCGATCAACAGGCGGCCGCAGCGCTGCTGATCCGCAACTTGCGACAAGAATTGGACGGCGCGCTGCGAGCGGAGATTCAACATCAAGAGGGGGCGCCGCCGCCGGAAAAAGATTTGGCCGGCTTGGTGCAAGACCGCGATTGGCTGTTTCTCAATGGCAACTATCACGTCGATACGACCCACCTCGCGGCGATCGTCCGCTTCGCGCGGCTCTGCAACAATCCGGACGACCTGCGTGCGGCGATCGATTTGACCGCCTATGGCCATCAGCTCGATGCGCAATTCCAATTCGTCGGCGATGAGCCGTTCGTGGAGATCTATCCGCGGCATCGCCTCTTCTTTCGTACCTTGTTGGGCGAGGACGTCGAAGCGGGTGTGGCCTACTTTAGGGAGCGTGCGGAAAATGTGGCGGTTGGCGAGCACGGCACCCAGGCGATTGAGTTCTATATCGCCTTGCTCGCGCGTTTGGGCCGCCACCAAGAGGCACTTGAGGCCGCCCAGAAAATGCTCGCGCCCGGCACGCGCCGCCTGGGAATTGCCCCGTCGGCAATGGAGCTCGCTCGAGCGGCGCACGACTATCGCGGGCTGTTGCAAAATTGTCGCGAAGCGGGCGACCTAGTTGGTTATGTCCACGGCCTCTTGGCCGCTCAAGAAAAATAGGCGCCGCCTGCCAGAGGACGCGGGCCGATCTCATCGCGAAGCCAGGCGGCGCAGATCTCGGCATCGATCGACTTATAAACAAGCACTGGAGAGGGATTTCATGCTGCGCGAACTGATCGCTCGCTACTTAGCTGGCGCCGACCGCTTGGGGCCGGCCCTCGACGGCCTCAGCGAGGCCGATCTGGATGCTTTTCCTGTCCCCGAAACGTGGAGCATTCGCCAAATCATCCATCATCTTTACGATAGCGACCTGATCGCCTCCGACCGCATGAAGCGGATCATTGCCGAAGAAAATCCAGTCTTGGTTGGGTTTGATGAATCGGCGTTCGCGCGAAACTTGTGCTATGACCAACTCGACGCGCACTTGGCGGTAGACGTTATCGTCAAGAATCGCCGGTTGACGCAGGCCTTGCTGAGCCGATTGAACGAAAGCGCTTTTCAACGCATCGGAACGCACAATGAACGCGGTCCGATGACCTTGGAGCACTTGCTCAAAACCTATACCGACCATCTCGAGCATCATCTCAAGTTCGTCGACCAAAAACGCAAACTGCTCGGCAAGTGATTTTTCCGTGGTCCAGGGGCGCGGCACCTTCTTCAAAGCGGCCGAAAAACCACTTCGCCGAGACCGCGGCGCGCTATCGCCGGGCGGTTACGGTCGCCTCCGCCACGGCTTTCTCCGGCCGAAATCGCGAAATGCGTAGCGCGCGGTCGCGTTCAAAACTCGATCTCTTGCCGATCCGCGCCAATCTCCGTCGCTGGAAAAATCGCCCGCGCAGCGCTCAGGTCGAGCGGCGTGGCCCTCGCGTCGAGCGGGTTGACATGCACCAGCACCAGCCGACCGACGCCGGCCGCCCGCGCCAATTGGGCCACCGGGGTCAAACAGCTATGCCCCGTGAGCTGCGCCCGCTCAGCATGCGCATCGTCAAAATAGCATTCATGCACCAGCAGATCGACGTTGCGAATCGAATCTAGATAGGGCGCATCCGCAGCGGCGGTCGTATCGGTCACATAAGCGAGCGAATGGCCGGGCCAATCCAGCCGGAAGCCGAGCGAACCGCCCGGATGCACCAAGGGGAAATAGCTCAACCGCCCGCCGTCGGCCAGCGCGACCGGAGCATGCAAAGGCTGAAAGGCGTAGGGCAGCTTGATCGGAAAAAGCTCGGTCGCAAACAAGTGCGCATCGAGGGCCGCCAGTTTCGCTCGCTCGCCGTGGATCGTCACCCGTTCCACCGAGCGCTCGTGAACCACGTCGAATAAGTAGGTTAGTCCGATCACATGGTCCAAATGCGCATGACTTAAAAACAAATCCAGCGTCTTGGTTTGCAAATAATCGCGGGCGCGGTACAGAGCCGTTCCGGCATCGAGCAGCACGCCGATTTCGGGCAACATCAAGCAGGCGGTTTGCCGCAAGTCATTCGGATGATAACCGGTCGTGCCGAGCAGAACGAGTTTCATGGCAATGGCCGCCGCCGATTATTTCTGCGGAAACAGCTTGTTCAATCCTTTGTTGATCTCGTTGTTCAAGAGCTGTCCGCCCAACCCCTTGATGGCGTCGCCGGCCAATTTGGTGAAGCCGGTCCGATCATAGTCGCGTTTGGCAAACGAACCCTTCACAGGAATTTGAATGCTCTTGCCGCGCAACTGCAAGGGGTCGCCTGGCAACAACCAGCGATCAAGGATCGGAATCTCGAGAACCAAGTCGAGCGATTCGTCGAATCCGACCGAGCCCGAACTGCGAATCGTGATGTCGCCCGTCTGCATCTCGATCTGCCGGTGATAAATCCGCCGGTTCACCACCCGATATTCGACCTGCTGCTCTTTCATCGTCAAGACGGCGCCATTCGGGTTGGCCGGCTGCTTGCGGAGCACGGCCGCCTCCAACTCGGACATCAGGCCGATGAAATCGCTCGCCAGCGGGCCCGAGGAAAGCTGCAAGGAATGGATCGTAAAATGGCCCCCCATGTCGAGCGCCATCGGGTCGCTTAGCGGAATCCGCGCCCCAGTCGTATCGAGCGACAACGTGCCATCGCATTTGGCCGACTGCATCACCATCGGGGCAAAGTACTTCAGCCCGGCCGAGCAAATCTCGGGCGTGATGTGGATTTGCTGGAGGATCGGCCCGCTGGGCAAGTCAATCTCCGCGGCATCGCCCAGCTTGATTTGCGGGGTGAGCGTCAAGCGGCCGCCGCCGACCTGCACGCTGATCGGATCGATCCGCGGTTGGCCTTTGGCGAGCGCAACCCCCAGCTTGGCTTCGCCGGCTGGCAATCCGTATAAATTAGCGGACTGCCACCCGAAGTTGGCTTGCGCTTCACAAGTTTGCCAGAGCGGCGAGGCCGCGGCCGGCGCAACGACGCCGGTCGGCGTTCCCAGTTGCCCGCGGAACGCCAGTTGATACGATTCGTTGCCGGCGAGTTGAATGCCTTGGCCGACATACGGCCAGAGCAAGGGGGTGACGCGGCTCAGATCGCAATCCAGGCTCCCCTTAAGATCGACCGCCTGCTCGCTGCTCAGATGGGCGATGCTGCCCGCCAAGCGCAACCGCAAGGTTTCGGCTTGCGCCGTGAGCGAATCGAGACGCACGGCATCGGCGGCGCGATCCAGCGCGGCACTCCCCGACAGGACGACGCGGGCCTCTTGCCAAGCGGGTTTGCGGAGCGCCGGATCGGACGAGGTGGCGGCGGCGTAGTTCCAGAGGGCAATATTTTCGACCGTCGCATCAAGTTTTGCGGATAGCAACGCCTCGTCCTGGGTGAATTGGGCCTGGCCTTTCAGCGTACCGACAAATTGCCAATTCGCTTGCGGATCGCCGAGCAACCGTTGCAGCCGATTCACATCGCCTTGATAGGCGATTGTTCCGGTTGCCAAGGGAACGCCCCCATTGGGCAGCGCGATCGTCAAGTGCTGCGCCGCCACCGCCAGCGTGTCGGATTGGAGAACCAAGTTGGCCAGTTGCAGCCGCCGCGCGGAGGAGTCCCAGCTTGCGACCGCCGCCAATTGAATCGCCTTCTCATCGAGCGCCAGGCTGCCGGCGGAGCGCAGTTGCTGAATCGTCGCTTGCAATTTGCTCACGTCGAAGCCGACGTCGCTGGCCTGGCCTGCCAATGTGAAAGCGCCGGAGTCGGCGGCCAGATTGAGCGTGGTCGTAGCGAATTGAAACGCCTGAAAATCGGCTTGAACCGTGCCGGCCATTTTTCCGGCGGGCGTTTTCTGGAAGGCGACATTCGCCTTGCCGCGCCCGCCGAAATGGAGTTGTCCCAGATCGACGAACTTTTCCAGTTCGGTCGTGAGTTGTCCCAGATCGCATTCCACGTCGGCCGTGAGGGCGTCGGCGCCGCCGGCCGCTTTGGCGACCGCAAAGCTCGAATCCAGTTCAAATTCGTCGATCGCCGGCGATGCGGCGAGATTATGTGCCACACAATGCAACCGGATCGGCTGGCTTTCGGCGACCGCTTTTCCGTTGCTGGTCGCGGCGAGGTTTTGAATCTGCGCGTCGCCGGTGAGCTGCGCGCCCCCTGCCGCCGGCTTGTTCGCCACGGTTAGCGCGAGCTGTCCGCCGGTGATTTGCGTGCCGGCCCGCACCCGCAACGTTTCGGGCAAGAGCGCGGCCAGCCGCGCCAAGTCGACGCGGCCCTGGAGCGCGAACGATTGCTGGCACAAGGCCTGAAACAGGTCGTTCGAGGCATCGCGCAGAGGAACCGTGCCTTGCACGGCCAGCTCGCCGCAATCGCAAGTAATCCCGAGCGTGTTGACTTGGAGCTGGTCGCCGGTGATGGCGACTTGTATCGGGATCTGAATCTGGCGCAGAGCCAATTGATCGCGATTTGTGAACAGGGTCGGCGCGGCGAGCGCAAGCTGATTGACGTCGGCTTCGCCGGCCAACGTCAGATTCAAATTCTGGCCGCTGCCAGTCCACGCCCCTTGCAACTTAGCCTGAAACTGGCCGTCGATTTTGGCCCCTGGCAGAAACCGGCGAAGCAAGGCTTGGAACATCGGCAAGGGGACGTTGCTGGCGTTCAAGGCAATTTGATTGGCGGTCGCGGGTGTGGTCGCCGGCACGGCCGCGCCATTCATCAGATCCGCTCCTTGCAATTCGAGCGACAGTTTGCCAGGGACGGTGGGTTGCGGAATTGCGCCTTCGGCCGTGACGACAATCGGATGCGGTTGAGCCGCGTCGAGCGACACCTCCGCGTGAATCTGCTCGAATGTCCAATCTTGCTTTGCGGACTGATCGTGAATTGTCACGCGGCCATTTTTCAGCTCGACACCCACGGTGGGAAGCGCCGCGGCGCTGCTCGCCGGCGGAGTCGGGTTCGCCGGCTTATTCAGCCACGAGGCGAAAACGTCTTCGACATTGCTCCCATCATCGCGCAAGTAGATTTCCAACTCGACGCCGTCCAAGACGAACTTCCCTGGCCTCGTCGGACTGAGCGCCAGCTTGTAGAGCGGCGTCTCGCTGGTAAAGCTGCTAAGCTTCAGCAACGGGCGCCCTTGCTCGTCTTTGATTTTGAGGTCTTTCACCGTGACCGGCGAGATCCAACTGAGCGAGAGGCTGCCGACCTCGATGTCGCCGTGGAGTTGCAACACTCGTTTCGCAATCCAGGTCTTGAGGGGCGTGTAAGCAATCAGATACGGCGCCGCCGCTACGAGAATCACCGCCAACAGAGTCACCCGCAAAAGCCACCGCAGCGGGCGAAAGCCCCCCTTGCGCGGCGCGATGGGTGCCGCAGCCGAGTCCTTTTTCGCGCCCGGCTTTATGAGACGTACCGGCTTATCCGTTTTTTCTGAGACCGTCGCCATGAGTGATCCTCCTTGCCGACTGCTTCGTTGCTGCGGGGAAAGCCTGCCGCAACGATGGTCCGCCGCGCCACGCTCTAGATTTTGGCGCGGCATTCTAGAGACGAAGCAGACCGCGAGCCAGATCAATCAGCGCGCGAATCTTGGCGAGCTGGGAGGCTTGCAGGAGATCGGGCCGCGATGCGTGCCGCTGGCGAATCGCGCGCCAATCACTATTCAACGCGCAGGCCAAGCGTGGCCGGATCGAGCACCAGTTTTGTGCTGCCGACGACTTCTCGATTGAGCTGCGCGCCGAGATCTTCGCCTTCCGGAGGCAGCAAAAATGCCTCGACGTTGGTCAAGACGCGATTGCCGAGCCGCAATTTCGCAATCGTCACGGTCCGGACCTCCAGCACGCGGCCAGGTTGCGGGCGAATCGTCGAACGCGGGCTCGTGTCCGACGGCTGGATTCCGGCCGCTTCGGCCAAACTGGCGGGAATCCAATTCGCGCCGGCCGACGCCTGAAACGTGAAGGTCGCCGGTACATGCTCATTCACGATCGCATTGACGCGAATTTTATTACCTTCGCGATAGATGGGCACCGGCCCGCCCAGCAGCCTGTTCTCGAAATGCACCGCGCGGCGAAGATCGGCGTCATACTTCCGCCGCGGGCCTAGCACATTCCGAGCGCCGAGCGTTTGCAGCGCGGCGCCGACCGCGGCGTTTTTCCGCAAGGGCTCGTAGTCCGCATCGAGTCGCGGCGCCAACTGTCGAATCGTCAAAATCGCCAGAGTCAAATCCTCGCGCGTCTGAATCCAGTCGACCAGCGCCGGCTTGAGGGGCGCCTCTTGGCCCAACCGGTCAGCCGGTATCCAGCGGCCTTTCAAAGCGAGAATCTTGCCGTTGAGCAGCTTCAGATCGTCATCGAGCTTCTGACGCGGCCCAGAACCGGCAGGCAGGGCCTGCTCTGTCTCTTGCAATTGCTTTACAGCCGCCTGCGCGTGGGTTAGTTCAACGCCGATGGTGCGATTCTGCTGAAGCCAATCGTCGACTTGTTGCTGCGCTTGGAAACAATGCTTGTCCAGGCGGTCGAGCGTTCCAATCGCGGTGCGGAGCTCCAACTCCGCGGGCAAGCACCAGACTGTGTTGGCGGAGGTCAGGTGAAAGGTCGCCGTCAACATTTGGCGAGCTCCCTCCAACTCTTTTTCAGACGGAGCGCCCCAGGCCACCCCGCACCGCGCGAGGACGCACAGCATCAACGCGGCGCCGATCAGGGGAATTCCGATCGGGCGCGGCGCGGCGGCGGCGCGGCGCTCGAAAGATTGCGACTTATGCCGGTTGTTCGTCCCGCCTGCGGTCCGTGCCATTATCGTTTTTTCCTAAGATAGCGGACGAAAAAGGGATGCTTCAGCCCAGGGCAGCCAGCGGCCGATGACGGCTGATGGTAAAGGGATTTTCCGCCTTGGCGTTTTGGTGCGAGCCTCAGAAGGAGCTGCCGGCCCGTTTCCGCCATGATCGGCCCTTAGGGTCGGGGAGTTTCCGGCATGTTAAAAGGCTTTTTTCTGGTCTCCGGCCTATTTACGTTTCTGCTGGGCATCGAAGCGCTGCTGATTGACCGCGCGGTGTTGACCGGCGGCGGCGACCTCAACCCGCCCGAGTGGGCGCCGTGGAGCCTGATGTCGGCCGGCGCGGTCATCATCCTTTATTCGTTCACGATCCCGAAACGGATTGCCGGATAACGCGGCTTCGCGCTCACTTGCCCTCGCGCAGAGCGTCAAAATATTGCTGCGCGTGCTCGCGCGATTTGCGCGACAGCCGCTGGCTCGTAAGCGGATCCGGCGAATCTTTCTTAAAGCCTTCGACTTGGGCTTCGATTTGCTCGTGGACGCGGCCTTTAAGATTGGGGCCATTCACCAAGTCGTCGACGACGCCCGGCCCCTTGCCCACCGGGAGGTCCATCTTCTTATCGATGACGTGAAATTTTTTGTCGTCGGGCTGGGCGCCTTTGGCAAAATTCGGGTCGTGCGCGTTGCCGGGCTGGCTCCCGCCGACGCCGCCTCCCGAGACCGGTTCGCCGTGCTGATCCGCGCCGCCCGCCGCTTCCTTTCCGCCGCCTGGAGAGGGGCCGTCCCCAGGGCTGATCTGGCTTTTCGCATCGGAAATCTGATCGAGCGCTCCCTCGAGCATTTTGCATTCTTGCTGCTGCTTTTCGAGTTGCGAGAGTTGCTGCTGGAGTTGGTCGAGCGCGGAACGGGCTTGGGCGGGGTTGCCTTGTTTGAGGTGCTTGACCGCCTCGCCCAGGCCCTGCGCCAAGTTTTGCAGTTGCTGCGATTGGCCGGCATCTCGATTGAGCTTGTCCAACTGCTGCTGCAACTGGTCGGCAGCGGCCAGATTGCCGTCGCGCTGTTGCTGCTGCATTTCATGTTGCAGCTGTTGCCGCGATTGTTCTTGGGCGGCGGCCAGGTCTTGCATTTTTTGTTGCAAATCGCCCAATTGTTTGGCCAGTTTTTCTTTTGTTTCTGGACTTTGCTCCCCGTTTTTCAACTGCTCCGCGAGTTTTGCGAGTTCCTCTTGGGCTTTGGCAAAGTCTCCCTTTTGGATCGCTTGAACCGCCTTGTCCGCGGGCCCTTGTTCCAGGTTCTGTAGTTTCTTCAGTTGCTCGCGGAGCGAGTCGGGTCCGCCCAGCTTTTGCTGCCGCTGCTCGATTTGTTTCGCCAAATCGTTGAATTTGAGCAACGCTTGTTTTTTGTCGGCGCTGTTCTTACCGATCTCCCGCGCGCCGTTCTCGATCTTGGCAAAGGTTTCTTCGGCGTCTTTCAAGCCCAATTCGGTGGCCAGCTGCTTCTGCTCGGCAATTTTCTTCCGCAGCGCTTCGCTGGAGGTCTGAATCTCTTGATTCGCCTTGGCGGACGTCACGCTTTTCGCCTTGGTGTCCTGCTCGCGGTCGGGAATCAAGAGGACGATCGCGGCCAGCACGGCAGGCAAGATCGGAAATAGAAACTCGCGTCGCGGCTGAAAACGAAACTGCTGGCCGACATCGACCCGCTCGATGCGGCGCAGCGTATCGGCGACGAGCGCCGCGGCCGCGGCCGTCTCTCGTTCGTCCGGCGCCAGCGCTAAGGAGCTCGAGACCCGTTCTTTCAATCCGCACCGGCGGTCGATCTCGACGGCCACAGCCAACCGGCTCGCGCGGCGGACCCACGCATAGATGCCGGCGGTGAGCAATCCCAACCCGACCGCCCCGCCGAGCCAGACGGCTTGCCACAGTCCGCCATGCCAAGAGATGGGCCACAGTTTTGGAATCGCCACGGCGATCAAACCAACGATCAAGCTGGCGGCGCAACAGGCCGCGGCGGCGCGAAGCCAGCGCTCAAGAAACAGTTTGCGCTCGATCTGGCGAACTTGACGCAGTAGCGTTTCCATGCGTCGATCCTAAAACTTCGATCCTGAAACGTCGATCCTGAAAAAGGCCGCCGGGCCGACTGCCAATTCTCGCCCAAATCATCTGTCGGCCAGCAGCCGACCGAGACCGCCGAGTCAGCTCCCCGGCCGCCCATTTTATTATATCGAACCACCCCGCCAAGCGAGAACCATTTCGCCGCCGCCGCCTTTGCCCCGCGGTTGAAAGGCGACTGGACTCCCCTTGCAGGCGCTTCGCCAAGGGCTATAATTCAGGACTCGTTTGCATTCGGGGGTGTAGCTCAGTTGGTTTAGAGCGCCAGCCTGTCACGTTGGAGGTCGCGGGTTCAAGTCCCGTCACCCTCGCTGTATGCAACCTCATTCTCAGTCCGCGGGCAGCAGCCGTGACTGACTGCGGCGGGCTATGCGGTTCTTTCGGAGGCAACCGCGGACCTGTCCAGCACCCGATTGCTTCTTTTGACCGGGTTACCGCTTCTTTTGACCGGGTTACCGCGGTCTTTCGGGCGCGAATGAAGGCCGCATCCGCCGCTTGGCGGATTTTTTCGGGCGAACCGGCTACAATCGTAGGTTCGCTGGTTTTCTGGTCCACTGCCGTGCCTGACTCCCATGCCACCCCCTGCCGATTTGCCTCCTGTCGAACACGAAGCGCTGCAGCGCCAGCAGCAATTGGAGATGGCTTTGCAGGCCGGCAAACTCGGGACCTGGGTCATGCAGCTCCCTTCGGAAAAGATCGAGTGGTCGATCGCCGCAGAAGCCGTGCATGGGCTTGCACCCGGCACCTTCGTCGGCGGGTTTGAGCAGTTTATGGAAATGGTGCATCCGGAGGACCGCGCGGCCATTCGCGACAACCTCGCCCAGCTGATCTCGACCGGCACCCTCGATCCGATTACCTATCGCGCGATTTGGCCTGATGGCTCGGTCCATTGGATCGAGGCCTCCGGCCGCATCCTCCGCGATGCGCAGGGGACGCCGATCCGCGGGCTCGGGCTCGTGAGCGATGTGACCGAGCGGCGGCGGTCGGAGTCGGCGCTGTCGGCGGCCGAAGCCAAGTTTCGCATGTTGGCGATCCATGCGCCAGTCGGCATTTATCAGGCCGATCTGAACGGACAATGCGTCTTCGTCAATCGGCATTGGTGCGAGATTGTCGGCCATCCTCCTGAGCAAATCCTCGGCAGCGGGTGGGAATGTCTCGTCCATCCCGACGACCGGCAGCCGATCGTCGATGCATGGAATGCCTTTCTCAAAGCCGGTTCGGATGTGTTTGTTTCGCAGGTGCGATTTGTCAACCCGGCGCGGGGGACGCGCTCGGTCGTCTCCTCGACCGCCAGCCTGCGCGACGTGCATCATCAACTGCTGGGATACGTCGGCGCGGCGATCGACATCACCGACCAGATTCAAGCCGAGGATGCGGTCCGCGCCAGCCAAGCGCGGCTGCAAGGCCTGCTCGACAACTCGAACGCCGTGATCTACCTGAAGGATTTGGAAGGGCGGTACATCGTCATCAATCGCCGGTTTGAAGAGATCTTTCACATTCAGGCGGCCGACATCATTGGCAAGACGGACGAATCGGTGCATGCCCCGCCCGAGGTGCTCCAGCACATTCTGGCCAACGATCGCGCGGTTTTGGCGGCGAAACGCCCGCTCGAGTTTGAGGAGGTGGTGCATCATCACGATCAGCCGCGGACCTATATTTCCGTAAAATTTCCGATCTTTGACGGTGGGCGCCTGGTCGGGCTCGGCGGCGTTTCGACCGACATCACCGAGCGCAAGCAGGCCAGCGATCAATTGCGCCTGGAAAGCGCTTCGCTCCGGCGGACGATCGAGTTTCAAGATCAAGAGCGCCAACTCTTGGCCTACGACATTCACGATGGCATGTTGCAATATACCGTCGGCGCGCTGTTTCAATTGCAATCGCTCGCCGACGCGCCCGGTGTGCCGCAGTCCAAGATCGATGACATCGCCAAGTTGATTGGCAAGGTGCTCGACGAAGGACGGCGGATCATGAATGGAATCCGCACGCCGGTCTTGGATGACTCCGGCGCGGTGGGCGCAATTCAACAACTGGTGGACGAAGAAGAACGTGCGCATTGCGCGCTGGAGTTTGCGCCCGACCCGGACTTCGGCCGGCTGGCCAACAAGATCGAAGAAGCCCTCTTTCGCATCACGCAAGAGGCGATGAACAACGCGATCAAACATTCGCGAACCAAGCAGCTGCGGATCGTGCTGGAGCGGCGCGGCGACTTTGCCCATCTCGAAATCGAAGATTGGGGAACCGGCTTCAACACCGGCCAAACCGCGATCGGCATCCACGGTTTGCGCGGCATGGCCGAGCGCGCCAAGATCGCCGGCGGCACGTGCACGATCCACAGCAAGCCGGGGCAAGGAACGCGGGTCGTCGCCGATTTGCCTTATCTCGAGCGCGCCGACGGATAGCCGTGCCCCCTTTCGCATCGCAGCATTCTTTGAGGCGCTCGCCATGACGCAACCGTCGCCACCCGCCGACTCCGCGGCGTCTGAACGAGGCGCGCTGCTCTCGCCGGAATTGTTGCTGAAGCTGGAGTCGCTCGAACTGGTCAGCCGCAAGGTGTTTCGCGGACGGCTGAAGGGGGAGCGGCGGAGCAAGCGCAAAGGCCAAAGCGTCGAATTTGCCGACTTTCGCAGCTATGTCCCCGGCGACGACCTCCGCTTCATCGATTGGAACACGTATGCGCGCCTCGACAAGCTGTTCTTGAAAATGTTTCTCGAGGAAGAGGACCTGCATTTCTACGCCCTCTTGGATGCCAGTCCGTCGATGTCGTTCGGCGAACCGACCAAGCTCCGTTATGCGCAACAGTTGGCTGCGGCGCTCAGCTTTATCGGACTGGTTCGCGGCGACCGGATTGTGATTGAAACGCTCGGCCAGCCGTTGCGGCGGATTTCGCCGAGTCTGCGCGGGCGCAAGAGCCTGTGGCGGATGCTGGAGACGCTGGAGTCGGTCGAGCCGGAACCCCATTCGTCGCTGGCCGCCGGCGTCAAGAATTTTTGCGCTCGCAATAGCGGCCGCGGAATTTTGATCTTATTGACCGATTTGATGGACAAGGCGGGCTATGAAACGGCGCTCCGCTATTTAATCGCGCGGCAAATGGACGTTTATGTCGTGCAAATCCTCTCGGCGGAAGAACTTCATCCGGATGTGACTGGCGATTTGCGCCTCGTCGATTGCGAGGACGGCGACGCGGCCGAGGTCACCATCACCCCGCCGCTGTTGAAACGCTACGAACAAACGCTCGCGCAGTTTGTCGCCGGCGCGAAAAACTTTTGCAACCGCCGCGGAATGAATTATCTGCTCGCGAAAAACGATACCCCGATCGATCGCTTCATTACCACCTATTTGCAGCAGCGCGGCTTGGTCCGCTGAGCGCCGCAGCGATTCTGTTATCGCTCCGCGCTCACTCGGTAAGGGTACAGGCCGTACGTCGCGATGAACTTGTTCAGTTCGGGAGTCGGCCGCGCTTTTGCTTCGGCCAGCACGAGCGCATTGCGAAACCGGCCCAGGTCCAAATAGAGTTGATAGTCGGCAGGAAACTGGAAGTTCAATTTGCCGAAATCGCTGTGCCCAAGGAGAAACGCTTGTCCGACCGGCGACGCGATCAATTGATGGAGCCACTCGGGATCGGAGACCGGCGTGCGCGACAGCTTCTTGAGCAACTCGTGCTGCTGCGCGCTGATCAGTTCGATCCGCCCCATCATCACCCGCGTGATTTCCGCCGTCGCTGAGACGCGCAGCGGCAATACCGCTTCGGTCCAAGCGCGCGGCACGATAAAAAACACGCGCAACCCAGGGCTTTTGAAGTAGGCGCGTTGCCAAGTGTTGAGCATCGCGGTCGCTTCGTCGCCGAACAAGCCCGCTTGCACCAATTCGTAATACATCTTTTCGCGAACCTCGGGCAAATTGTCGCTGGCATAATCGGCCGCTTGGAAGCGGCTGCTCGCCGTCACCAGTACCGATCGGTCCGTGGCTTTCAACGTCAAGTCAGGCAGCGAGCGATAAGCGACCGTCCCGTCGGGACGAATATCGACCAGCCACGCGGCCCGGATTTGGCCCGCCGCGGCCGCATCGGCCGCGTCGCCCTGGGGCCGAATCGTCAGTTCTTGGCGCGCCAAATTCTGCGAAATGCGCAGCGGGACGGGCCGATTGCCCACGCCGCGATAGAACAGATAACGCTCGCTTTCGGTTGTTCGCGGCGCGCTGCCGGTGTTGGATCGGGCTGTCGCGGAATCGTCCGCGCGGTCGGCGGCAATCGAGATGGCCGCCGCATGCACCTTTCGCGGCGCGAGCCAGACGGGCGAGTCCGTCTCCGGGCCGCGCCCCTCGGTCCCGACCTGCACGTTGTACCAAGCAAGCTTGCCAACGGTGTTCGCACGGATGGGCCCGAAATCTTCAGCGTCTTTCGACACTCCCGGCGCATCGACCGTGGCATGCGGATAAAATTGCGTCAGCCAGCCGCCATGAAAATCAACCTCGACATTCAGCGAGAGCGGCAGCTTCACGCCGCGCGGCGGATAAAAATAAATGACCGGCGTTTCCAGCCGCAAGGTCACGTAAGGGTGCCGCTCGGGAGCGCCCTTTGAATAGATCGGCCCGTAGCCTTTCACGCGATCCAATATCCACGGATGCAAGTCGTACACGAAATCGGGGAGCGGCTCATCGTCGATGTTGATGCCGGGCAGGGCCGCTCCTTGATCATCTTGGAGAACCGTGAACGTGCCCCACTCGTGAACGATCAGGTTTTCGGCGCGCGACCGGCTCGCGGCCCAGGCCACCCAGACGAAGGCCGCGGCGAACACCGGCACGATCCGCTTCCACGAGCGATGGCAAAATTGCAGGCGCATCGAAAGTCTCCTTGTTCAAAGGCGCGGACGGAACGCTCAGACAAGGGTGGCGTGCAAGGGATTGCTGGCCGCCGCCCGAATTCCATTTTAGGGCGATTGTAGTGGCACAGTAAGTTGTTTATCGTAGCAAGTATCCACTTTTTAGTTTGCTTTTACCTTCGCGTCACCCTGGCTCGCGATTCCTTTTGCGCAACGATCTGTCCATGATCAACACGGATCAAGTCCAAGCATTCGTCGAGGTGGCGGCCCGGGGAAGCTTGCGCGCCGCGGCTGCCGAATTGCACATCACCGAGCAGGGGCTGCGGAATCGGTTGCTCGCGCTCGAGCGCCAATTGGGCGCGGAACTGTATCGCAAAGCGCGCGGACCGCGACGCACGACCCCTTTAACCGCGGCCGGCGACGCGTTTTTGCCGCACGCGCAGACGTTTCTGGCGCGCGGACGCGAGTTGAGCCAGCTCTTTCAACCGGGCCACGAGATCCGCGAGGTGCACGTCGCGGCCAGCCAATACCTGCTGATGTACGTCCTCATCGACGCGGTTCGCCGGTTTCACGCACGCCGGCCAAACATCCGCATTCGGATTAGCACGCACAGCGAGCAGGAGATCGAACACGTCCTCTTAAACGATCCGGGCGTGGCGCTGGGGGTCGCGGCGCCCTACGAGCCGGCGGCCGATTTGCAGTATCAACACGTGTTCTCGATGAATTGGAGCCTGCTCGCGCCGCTGGGTCATCCGCTGTTGAAATCGAAACAGGTCGCGTTGGCCCAACTCGCCGAACAGCCGCTGATTTTCTTCGAGCGCGGTTCGACTGGCCGTCAGCACATCTTGGAGGCGTTTCAAGAAGCCGGCGTGCCGCCGCGCATCCAAATGGAAACGACCACCACGGAAATCATTGTGCGGATGGTCGAGGCCGGGTTGGGACTGGCGATTGTGCCGCTCTTGGCCAATGGGGTCGTGACCCGCAAAAAGCGGGTGGCCGATCGACCGTTGCGCGAGCGGATCCGCCCCATCAATTCCGGCATTTTAACGCGCCGTGGTGAAGTGCTTTCGCCTGCCGCGCAAGAGTTCGTCGCCTTTGTGCGCAAGGGCTTGGCACGCTAAGCGGATCGGGACGCGACTGCGGTGCAGCCGCCGCGGTGAGACAAGCTTCGATTCAACTCGCGATGCGATGCGCGGCCCCCGGCCGTGATCGGTGGATCAGACTTGCCAATGCGGCTTCCCGAAACGAAATCGCAACCGATCGGCTCGCCGCGGGACAATTATTGTTCGCGATACGTCGTCCAACTGAGAACGCCCAGAATCAGGCCGCAGAGGATGAAGCCGACATCCATGATCAGGCTCACCCGATTGAACAAGAATTGGGGGAGCGCCAAGTCGAGGCCGAACATCAGCACCAGCAGGACGGCAATGACCATCCCCACTAAAGTCAACGCTTTGGACATCAGGTGCTTCCTCAGAGGCGGCGGCCGAGCGGCTCAAGCAAATGCAGCGAAATCCCCGCGGCAGACTCCAAACGAGTCCGGCGCGCGGGTTTTTTCGAATTTATCGGCAGTTGGCGAAAAAGGTCTTTATCAAACTCTCTAGTATAGTTCAACCGTTTCCGCTGTCACCCCCGGAAAAAGGGCGAAGAAACCGGCGTTTCTCGGTACAATGGGCGCGCCGCCGGCCGGTTCTTTGGCCATTCGGTCCGTGCTCGCGGAGCCGCCCCTCTTCGTCAAGGTCTCGATTCCATGCTCTCCGCCGCTTGCGCAAAGCTTCGCGAACAAATGCCCATCGCGGCAAACTGGGCCTATTTCGACCATGCCGCCGTAGGGCCGATTTCGGGACCGGCGCAACGCGTATTGCAAACCTGGTCGCGGCAGGCGGCCGAGCAAGGCGACACCGTTTGGCCGGAATGGGCGCGCGCGGTCGAGCAAACGCGCCGCGCGGCAGCCAGCCTCATCGGGGCCGACCCGACCGAAATTGCGCTGGTCCCTAACACCACGCTCGGCATCCACTTTGTCGCGGAAGGCTGGCCGTGGCAGCCGGGCGATAACCTCGTCGTCCCGGCCGACGAATTTCCCACGAACGCCTATCCTTGGCTCAATCTGGCGAGCCGCGGAGTCGAGACGCGGCGCGTGCAAAGTAATCGGCCCGCGACCGTTGACGTGGACCAAATCTTGGCCGCCTGCGACGCGCGCACGAAAATCATCGCCGCCAGTTGGGTCGGCTTCGCGTCGGGCTGGCGCCTCGACCTCGAGGAACTGGTCGAGCGGGCTCACGCGCGCGGAATCGCCGTCTTGCTGGATGCGATTCAAGGACTCGGCGTCTTTCCGCTCGATGTGCGCGCTACGCCGGTCGATTTTCTCGCCGCCGACGGTCATAAATGGCTCCTCGGTCCGGAGGGAGCCGGTCTGCTGTATGTGCGCCGCGAGCGGCTTGAACAGCTTCGACCGCTGGGCGTGGGCTGGCATAGCGTCGTGCACGCACACGATTTCGACCAGATCAATCCGGTTTGGAAAGGGAACGCGGAGCGGTACGAAGGGGGTTCCCAAAACATGGCCGGCCAGATGGCTCTCGGCGCCAGCTTGGAATTGCTCGCCGGCGTTTCGCTCGCGGAAATTAGCCGCCAAGTCTGGAAAACGACCAGCGAAATCACCGCCCGATTAATCAACCTGGGGGCCACGCTCTACAGCCGGCGCGAGGCGGAACAGCACGCCTCGGGAATCGTGTCATTTGTCTTGCCTACCGAAGATCCGCAGGCGACTCGGGCCCGCTGTTTTGAGCAGCAGGTCGCGGTCTCATGTCGCGGCGGACGGATTCGCCTTAGCCCGCACGCCTATCAAAACGCCGACGATTTGGACCGGCTGTTCCGCGCGCTGGCCGCGCGATGAGCTGTCCCGGCAGCCAAGTCTGCGCTGGTTCATTCGGCATTGGCCGTATCAATGAGATGCTGAAAGAAGTCGCGGGCGGTCCGATGATACGCAAGCACGGCCTGCCGCTGTTCAGGGTCGTCGATCTTCAACTGCTTGGCCCGCTCGACAACCCAATCGAGAAAGAATTGGGCCGCGGCCTTGCTGATCCGTTTTTGCTGTTCGCCGATTTGAACATAGTACGGCGCGGTCATGGCGTGACGATAGGTTTTCTGGGTGTCACACACGGCTCGCAAGAGAAACCAACCGCTCTCGGTGAATTTTAGCTTGGGAAGTTTGCCGCCCATTTGCTTCCACTGATCGAGGCGAATCTCTTCTTGAACCTTGCCATTTTTCACGATTTGCAAATAGCTGATCGTGTCGGGCGTGCGCACCGACAAGGTCAAACCGATCTCAAGTTCCAGCGGCGCGCCCGAGGATGAAAGAAAGGTATGGCCGGGATAAAATCCTTCGACCGTCGGACGCATCAGCGGTCCATTGGTCACCACGCAGGCGCCGTTGCGCAGGCCCTCCCACCATTTTTCGTTCGTGAAATCTCCGTCGAGGTGGACATACACGCGATTGTAGCCTAGCGGATTCGCCACGGTACCGGAGCCGCTGCCGGCCGAGGGAGGAATCCGCAACCCGCAATCGAGCAAGTGATAATAAATCTGCTGCGACCAGCGGCCATTGCCAAGCGGGCCGCGAAAGGCAGCCGAGTCGCGCGGCTTGCCCCCATTTTCGTTGTCGATGACGCCGTCGCGCAACTGGTTGCGATTGGCGATTTCGAGCGAGTCGAGCACGCCATTGGCTACCCAGACCGGCAAATCCCAATCGAACGGGCGCGGCGCGTCGATCCACGCCTGATCGTCGCGGGCCTGCTTCGCCAATTGCGTCGCGGGCGGAAATTCTGGCGTGGAGTTCTTCAAGTTCAAATGCTTGGGCATATTCAAGAAAAGCAGTGTCCCGCCGGCTCGCGCATCGGCGCTGCCGAGCTGCGTGAAGCAGCGATTCGTCTCGAACGTCACGAGGTTGTTTTCGGCGGCGGGCATTTTCAATAAATCGTTCTTGCCGTTCACCCAACTGGTCAGAGCGACGACGTGCAGGTCCTCGGCTTGCATCAAGAGGGGCAATTGCTCGACGTTCCGCCGCACATCGAGGTCGCCCGACCACCAGCCTTCGCCGCTCATATCGGCAAACCGTTTCAGGTCGACCGTTTTGGAATCGTCCGCAAAAGTGTTGATTGTGAAATAGCCCTCGCGCCACAAATATTCCGGTCCGCGCTCGATCTCAAATTTGTAATTGCCGGTCGGCAACTTCAACAAGATCTTGTCTGGAATGACGAAGTGATCGTGATAATAAGGAACTTTCGGCACTTGCACCGGCCGGCCGGCGGCATTTTTCAAATGGATCCGGCAAGCGATCGGCTGGTTCGTGTCGCGATCGATGACGGAGAGCTCGAGCTGCCCGTCGTTCGCGAATGCCACGGCGGGACCGCTGGCGAAAAGCGCCAGCGTACACAGCGAAAACCAAAAGCAGCGGGCGAGCGATTTCACGGCAAGTTTTTCCCAGCGACCAGCGATACAAGACGAGGTTGGCCGAATGGGCCAACCTTCAAGTCTAGCATGCGGCGCGGCGCTCCGAGGTCGACGAAAACCGCCGCGTCGCCGAGAAAACCGGCCGGAAATCAGCCTTTTTGTTGCGCCGCGACGCAGATTTCTTGCCGGTTGTGCTGCAACTGGCGAGCCTGCACAAGGCGATATCCCCAGGACCGAATCCGCGCCAAATAATTCGGCAGATCTTGGGCCAAGTCCCAATCGATGAGCTTCAAGGTTAAAAGCAGACCCTGAATGTTCACCTCGCGATGCGTGACGATCGCTTCGACCGTATCAAGCGTGTAGTTGGGAGCGACATTCATATCGGTCATCAGCCATTTCAGGCCGCGATACTCGCGCCGCCGCACGTCCGCGCCGCGCTTCTTCAGATAGGTGAAGTTCGGGTGCTCGAGCACGCGCGGATCGACGTCGGCCGGGTCAATTCCGGTCACGTGCAGCCCGCGCTGCAACAGCGCCTGACTCGCGCCCCCCGGCGCGCAGCCGATCTCGACGCACCGATCTCCGGCCTGTACCGGCAACCTCGACCACCGCAGCCCTTCTTCCATCTTG
>DASRSE010000112.1:0-9308 GCA_035656655.1 Pirellulales bacterium | reverse complement strand
TCGTCGTGCTGCACCTGATTCCGATTGGTTAGTCGCCGGTCGAACCGTTTTCACAGCCGGTTAAGTCGCCTCGAAAAAGTCAAACGGAATCCATTCATTCCGGTGAAATCGAACGCGCGGTTGTCCCGCCCTCCCTTTATTCGGTGACCATGTCGAACTTACTGCTAGCCACGATTTTTCTGCCGACCATCGGCGCCGGGTTTGTCTGGGCGGTTGCGCCCGGAGGACAAAAACTGGTTCGCCTGGTCGCCTTGGTCGTGAGCCTGATCACGCTCGTGCTGGCCGGCTGTCTCGTCTTTCAGTTTCCCGGCGGCGCCGAGGTCTTTGCCGGCTCATCGCATCCATGGCTGCACCAGCCGACGGTGAATATCCAGTTCAGCCTCGGAATCGATGGGCTAAGCGTGTGGATGTTTGGGCTGTCCGCGCTCTTGTCGGTGACCGCCGTCTTGGTTAGTTGGGAGGCCATCAAGGACAATCCCGCCGGCTTCTTCGGTTTGTTGCTGCTGCTGGAGACGGGGATGCTCGGGGTGTTCGCCGCGCGCGACATTCTGTTGTTCTACGTCTTTTTCGAGTTCACGCTGATTCCGCTGTTCTTTCTGATCGGCATCTGGGGAAGCGAAGACCGCCGCTATGCCGCGATCAAATTCTTTTTGTTCACGCTGGCGGGCAGCTTGTTGACGTTTCTCGGCTTGCTGGCGATCGTCTTGTGGAATCACGCGCAAACCGGCGTCCTCACGTTTTCGATCGCCGAGCTGACGCAAGGGCTGACGGCGCATCCGATCGACTATCAAATCGTCTTGGGCGGATGGTCGCTCTCGTTGCAGATCGTGATTTTCTTCGCCCTGTTTGCCGGTTTCGCTATCAAGGTTCCGCTCTTTCCGTTGCACACCTGGCTGCCGCTGGCGCATGTCCAAGCCCCGACCGCCGGAAGCGTGATCCTCGCCGGAATCCTGCTCAAGATCGGCACCTACGGTTTTCTCCGGTTCAGCGTCCCCATGCTGCCCTATGCCACGGCGGTCTGCATGCCGTTTATGTTGTGGCTGTCGGTCGCCGGCATCATCTATGGCGCCCTAGTCGCCTTGGCGCAGGCCGACATCAAACGGCTAATCGCATACTCCAGCGTGAGCCACCTCGGTTTTTGCATGCTCGGCATCTTCACCTTGAACAGACTCGGGACCGAAGGGGGCGTGCTGCAAATGATCAATCACGGCCTATCGACCGGCGGACTGTTCGCCATCGTGGGCATGATTTACGAGCGCTACCACACTCGCCAGATTAGCGAACTCGGCGGCCTGACCGCGCGAACTCCGCGGCTGGCGTTCATGATGATCCTGTTCACGATGTCGTCAATTGGGCTGCCGGGTTTGAATGGCTTTGCCGGCGAATTTCTGATTTTGATCGGCTCGTTTCAACGCGGCTTTCACGACGCGCCCCTGCTGCTGAGCACCCAGTTGAAGTGGATTTCGGTGCTGGCCGTTTCGGGCGTGGTGCTGGGGGCTTGGTACATGCTCTGGCTGATCCAGCGCGTCTTCTTCGGACCGCTCAAAGAGCCGGCCGAGCACGGCGAACTCGTCGGCGGCGCCGCCGCGGGGACGGAAGGTTCCACCAAGCATGCCGCCGGCCCACTCGGCTCGAGCATGACCGTTCCGGTCGTGGCGGCCCAGGCCGCGACAAGCCACGGCCATCCTGGGAGCCACGATCACGGCGCGCATGATCACGGCGGGCATGGTGCGGCTGCACCGCCTGGCCATTCGTCGATTCGCGATCTGTCGTTTCGCGAGTTCGCGGCGCTGGCGCCGCTGATTGTCTTCGTCTTTTGGATTGGCCTGCAGCCGGAGTATTTTCGCGAGAAGATGAGCCCGTCGATTGCGGCCGCGACCCAAGCGGCCGCGCAGCAGGTCGCCGAAGAGGTTGCGGCGCCGGGCGCGACATTGTCCGGCGCGGCCGTCCGTTCTTCTGAAATCAAACCGCCTTCGGAGTAATCACCGGTGTTGTTTGCGACCGCCTACATTTCGAGCGAGACGATCCTGCTCCTGATTCCGGAGATCGTGTTGATCGCCGCCGCCACGTGGATTTTCATTGCCGGCGCGTTTCCGGCGACGCAGCGCGGAACAAGCTGGTTCGCGATTGGGGCGCTGCTGATTGCCGGGGTCTGCCTGGCTCGCCAGGATGCGGCTTGGGAAATCTTCTCCACGACGTTTGTCGCGCGGTCGGTCGGCCCGCTCTCGGTCGATCATTTCGGCCATTTGGTCCGCTGGATCGTGCTGGCGCTGGGGCTGCTGTTGCTGCTCTTGTCGTGGCGGCACCGCGAACAAGAATCGACCGAGTACACCGGCGCGCTGCTGTGCGCGCTGGCCGGTTTGATGATCGTGGCCGCCGCGAACGAACTCGTGCTCTTGTTTCTGGGGCTCGAGTTGCTGTCGATTCCGACCTACGTCCTGCTGTTTCTCGCCCGCCGCGATGGTTCAGCCCAAGAGGCCGGCGCCAAATACTTTTTTCTCAGTATCTTGGCCTCGGCGGTTCTCTTGTATGGCTTCAGTTTTCTCTATGGCGCGGCAGGCTCAACTCGGCTGTCTGATTTGCGCGATGCAATCTGGAGCGACCCGGTAGCGCCGGCCGTGCAGATGGCGGTCCGAATCGGCGCGCTGCTGACTTTCCTCGGCTTGGCGTTTCGGCTGACGGTCGTCCCGTTTCACTTTTATGCGCCCGATGTCTATCAAGGAACGAGCCATCCGCTGGCCGGTTTTTTGGCCACATTGCCAAAAGTTGCCGGCGTCGCCGCAATCGTTCGCATCTTTGTCATTCTGCTGCCGAATCAAGAGCTGCAAACGCTCACGTGGCAAATCTGCTTGGGGCTGGCGCTGGTCACGATGACGCTGGGAAACGTTCTAGCCCTCTGGCAGGATAACCTCCGCCGCTTGATGGCCTATTCGTCCATCGCGCATGGCGGCTACTTGTTGGTCGGACTAGCGGTCGGGTTTGCCGCGCGGACGGAGGCCATCTCGGGTTTCGAGCCGGGCCATCAACTGATGGATGGCTTTTCGGCGACGCTCCTGTACCTTGTCGTCTACGCGATCGCCACGCTCGGCATTTTTTCCGCCGCCGCATATCTCGGCCGGCGCAAGCACGAAGTCCAGCGCGTCGAAGAATTGTCCGGCTTGTATCGTGCTCACCCGGCCATGGCCGCGGCCTTGGCGATTTGCTTGTTCAGTTTGACCGGGCTGCCGCCGTTGGCCGGATTCTGGGGAAAATTCGCGATCTTCGGCGGCGCGATCAGCATCGACTTGCCCAGCCGGCTCGAGCCGCAAGCCGCGGCCACCATTCATTATTGGTTTGTGGCCGCGGCCATTGTCGGCATGTTGAACGCGGCCATTTCGGCCGCTTACTATCTGCGGATCATCGCGATCATGTACTTCCGGCCGCAGCTAAAAAAGTTGGCCGGCCAAGGCACCGTCGGCGCCTACACCTGCGCCGCTTGCTGTGCGGCGCTGGTGGTGGGAATCGGACTCTTGCCCGGCCGCCTGTTTGACACGGTTCGGCCCATTGGCCCATCGGTGCGGCAAGCAGCCCGCAGCGAAAATGCCGGCCCCGACGTAAAGGCGGTCTCGACCACCGCCGGCGACCGCCCGCGCGGCTAATGCGGCTGCTATCCTTGCGGCGGCGCGTCGCCTCGCCCAGAGCGGTCCGCCGCCGGTTCGATTCCTTCGGCCTCGGTGTGGCTCGTTTGGATCGTCTCCTCGGCCGCGGCGTCGAGCCGGCCATAGCGCCGCAACTCAGGGAATTTCCAGGCCGACATCGCCACGACGACGAGCGTCCCAATCCCGCCGCTGACCACCGAAAAGACCGGCGAGATCAAGCCGGCGACCATGCCCGCCTCAAAATCGCCGATTTCATTCGAGATCGAAATGAACACGCCGTTCACGGCCGAAATGCGTCCGCGCATGGCGTCGGGGGCGAGCAGTTGCACGAGCGAATGGCGGACCACAACGCTGATATTGTCGAAGGCGCCCGTCAAGAACAGCATCGCCAACGAGAAAGGAAACGACCGCGAAAACCCGAACGCAATGGTCGCGATCCCAAATCCCGTCACCGCGATCAGCAAGTTGCGGCCAGCGTGTTGCATCGGCGGGAGCTTGGCCATGACCAGCGACATCGCCAGCGCGCCGATTGCCGGCGCCGCGCGCAACAACCCGTAGCCATACGCATCCACCTTCAAGATCTGATCCGCATACATCGGCAGCAGCGAAACGGCCCCCCCGAGCAGCACCGCAAACAGGTCCATCGTGATCGCGGCCAGGATCACGCGGTTGCGCCGCATAAAATTGACGCCGACTAGCAGGTTCTCCAGCGACATCGGCTGCGGCGCGGTCTCCGCGCGGCGATAGTGCACCGCCGCGAGCATCCCGCACATGCTGAACGCTAGCGCTGCGTGCAGCAGATAAATCGGCTCGGTGCTGCCGAGCCGAGCGATCAGCAGACCGCCCAAGGCGGGGCCTGCCACCGAGGCGAGTTGAAAGGCCATCGCGCTCCAAGTGACCGCGTTCGTGAAGTTCTCACGCGAAACGAGCAGCGGCATCAACGAGGACTTCGCCGGTTGTTGAAAGGCCCGCGCCAAACCGGTGATGAACAGCAGCACGAACATCGCAATGATCGCCCAGCGCTCGTCGGCGATCAGCCGCACGCCGGCCAAGCCGGCCGCCGCCAGCGCGATGATGAGTCCGCTGAGCATCACGATATGCTTGCGATTGAAGCGATCCGCGACATGCCCGGCAATCAGCGCCAGCGCCACGATCGGAATGACTTGAACCAGACCGACGAGCCCCAGCGCGTACGCGGACTTGGTGCGGCTGTTGATTTCCCAGAGCACGGCGGCAAACTGCATCTGCATGCCGAGCAAGGCGAGAAAATTTCCGATCCAATACCAGCGGAAATTCGGATTGCGCAGCGCCGCGAACGGGTCATGCGGCGGGTCTGCGGCGCGGTCGTCAGGTTCGTCCGTCATAGGCTCTCGTGTTTCTGCGCCATCCCCGCTCCGCGGCCGGCCGTTCGCCGGCTCGTTGTATCGTAAAGAGGCGGTTTCATTCCAGCTAGGGCAAATCGACCGTCTCGCGCAGCTCCCACGGAGACACCGAGACCGCGGCCAGGTTCGGCCGGCTCACGCGGCCGGCTCTTCGCGGCCAATCGTGATCCGCGGATTGACGAACAGCCAGCACACCAGCGCCGCGAGAAAACTGGCGGACGAGATCGCAAACACTTTCCACCACGCGCCGGAATTGGCAAAATCGCCGATTTTCGTCGCGAACAAGGCCGCCCCCAGGTTGCCGCACATATTGCCGATCGCCAGCACCGAGCCGACGTGCACGCCGCCGATGTCTTGGTACGTTGACCAAGCCGCCGCGTTCCATAAATCGGCGAAGAAAAACACGCTCGCCAGCAAAAACAATAGCACCCACAAATCGTCGGTCGCCAAGCAGCCGGCATACGCCAGCGCCGGGCAACCGCAGGCCAAGAGCGCCGGCACGCGTCGCCCCCACACCAAACCCAACCGCCGCACCAAAAAATCGGTGATCCAGCCGCCGCCGACGCAGCCGAGCATTCCGGCCAGCCCCGTCCCCGCCGTGAACCAGCCCGCCTGCGCGAGGGTCAGATGATACGATTCGGTAAGATGCTCTGGCAGCCAGGTCACCAGATAGATCCACCCGACATTGACGCAGAAGTTGATCGCGCAGAGGAGTTGGACGTTGCGGCTTCGCAGCAGTTCTCGCCAAGGAAAGGGAGGCCGGGCCGCAGCGGCCCTTGGATCGCTGGGAAGCTGGCTCCCTTCGATCAACGCGCGCTCGGTCGGATTGCACTCCGCGATTTCGTCCGGCGTATTCCGCGCATAGCGATAAAAGATGATCGCCCACAGCCCACCGCACCCGGCGTATACGATAAACGTGATCCGCCAACCCAGACCGGCGTGTATCAAGGGTTGCGTGAACAGGGCGATCAACGGAGGGGTCAAGAGCAGCGCGACCAAATTGCCGGCGCGGCCTCCCATCGCCACGCTGCCGTTGGCCATCCCGCGCTGCGCGAGCGGAAACCAGCGCTTCAGAAAGCTGGCGGTGGTGGCGTACGCTCCGGCCTGGAACAATCCGAGCAAAATGCGAAACAGAACGATCATTCCGAGCGTTTGCGCGAACGCGGTCCCGGCCATCACCGCCGACCATAGCCCCACATAAAGCGCCAGCGTGAGTCGCCCCCCCCAGCGGTCGCCGAGCCAACCGGCCGGCACTTGCGCCAAGGCGTACGCATAGAAAAAGGCGCCAAACGCCGTTCCTAAATCGTGTTTGCTGCACTTCAATTGCTGCTCCAACAACGGCGCGACAATCGAAAATGCGTACCGATCGAGATACAACAAAATCGCCATCGCCACCGCCAACGCGAGTATCCAATATCGGACTTTCGTCGGCGGTTCTGGCAAGATCGGCATAACTTGGCAGCGCGAGGATGCGAGATCGGCGCGCAACAGGTCGCGCGCCAGGGCAGCGAACTGCGGCGGAATTCTGCGTCTGATCGTATTCCATCCCCCGCGCGCGTGCCAGTCACCAAGGCCAGATTCTCCGGCCGCGAGATTCCTGCATTTCGGCTGATTGAATCGCCATCCGCAACGCGATAGCATGAGCGGGACATTGCCTCCGCCGCGCGCGGCGAATCGTTCACAACGCGGCGCGAACCAAACGACACGGCGAACCAAACGACACCGCGAACGGCGGCGGAGACAGGCAATCTTTTTCCTTGGGTCGTGTTGCCTGATGGACCCGTGCCGACGGTCCGCGACCGCTTGGCAAGGAGTCCCTTGGCTAACCGATATCCGGAACGATCTGGAGGCTCGCCCATGTTGCTGATTGACGCCCATCTCGACTTGTCGATGAACGCGCTCGAATGGAACCGCGACTTGCGGCTCCCGCTGGAGGAGATTCGGCGCCGCGAGCAAGGCCTAACCGACAAGCCTGACCGCGGCCGCGGCACGGTTTCCTTTGCGGAAATGCGGCGCGCGAAGATTGGCGTCTGCGTGGCGACGATGATCGCCCGCTATGTGAAGCCAGGCAGCAAGCTCCCCGGCTGGCAGTCTCCCGAGCAAGCTTGGGCGCAGACCCAAGGACAACTCGCCTGGTATCGCGCGATGGAAGAGGCGGGCGAGCTGGTGCAAATCACCGATGCGGCCGGTTTGGCGCGGCACGTCGAGAATTGGCAGCAAGACGAGCCCTCCGATCGGCGGATCGGCTACATTCTCAGCTTGGAGGGGGCAGATTCGATCCGCAGTCCCGCGCATCTTGAACGGGCCTATGCGCAAGGGCTCCGCGCGATTGGCCCGGCCCACTATGGACCCGGCGTGTACGCGCAAGGGACGCACGCCACCGGCGGCCTCGGTCCGCGCGGACGCGAGTTTTTGCAAGAGATGCAGCGGCTCGGTTTGATCCTCGACGCCACCCATCTGTGCGACGACTCGTTTTGGGAAGCGCTCGAGGCTTTTTCAGGGCCGGTTTGGGCGAGCCACAACAACTGCCGCGCCCTGGTGCCGGATACGCGCCAGTATTCCGATGAACAACTCCAAGCGCTGATTGGCCGCGGCGCGGTAATTGGCGCGGTGCTCGACGCTTGGATGCTCGTTCCAAATTGGATTCGCGGTCAGACCACGCCGGAGTCAGCCGGCTTAACCTTGGCGAACGTCGTCGATCATATCGATCATATTTGTCAACTCGCCGGCAATGCGCGCCATGTGGCGATCGGCTCCGACCTGGACGGGGCGTATGGCTTCGAGCAGACGCCGGCCGATTTGCATTCGATTTACGACCTGACGAAGCTCCGCGATTTGCTCGCGCAGCGCGGCTACGACGCCGCCGCGATTGCCGCCGTCTTTCACGGCAACTGGCTCCGCTTTCTGATCGACGCCTGGAGTTGACGCCGGCCCTCCGCCTCGAATCGGCTGACAAACCAATTCCGCGCCAGCGCGTATAGGCATCCGTGCGCTAGCCTATTACTTTCGGATATAGGCGAGGCGGAAATTTGCGCCGCTGTGGCCGGGGCGTGATCGGCTTCGAATTGGTTCGGGGACTGGTAGCCGAGCGTCTGATGCAGACGCACGGTATTGTAGAACATTTCAATGTATTTGAATACGCACCGCTGCGCCGCTTCCAAACCAGCGAAGCATTCGTGCTTGATCCATTCGTGTTTCAACGACCAGAAGAAGCGCTCCATGACGGCGTTGTCGTAGCAACAACCCATGCGACTCATGGAGCACTCGATCCCCAGCGTGGTGAGGATCGTGTGATAAGCTTCGCTCGTGTACTGACAACCCCGATCGCTATGGTGCAATAGTCGCCTGCCGTCCGGCCGCCGCGCTTCGATGGCGCGGCGCAGGGCCGTGCTGACCAGGTCGGTCTGGAGCGACGTGCTGATCGCCCAACCGACCACTTTGCGGCTGAACAAGTCGAGCTCGACGGCCAGATAAACCCAGCCCATCGCCGTCGGCAGGTAGGTGATGTCGGTCACCCACTTGCGGTTCGGCGCCTCCGCGGTGAAGTCCCGGTTCAATGTGTTGGGAGCGGCGGCGCGGGTCGGATCGGTCAGGGTCGTGGTCGGCGTGAACCGGCGCGAGACTCGGCTTTTCAGGCCCATTTCTCGCATGGCCTGGGCCACCGTGTTGCGGCAGGCGCGTTCCTGATCGCCGCGCTGGTCGAGCGCCTCGGCGATCTTCAGGCTGCCGTAAATGCCGTGCGATTGGGCATGCACTTCTTGGACCGACTGCCGAATGCGGACGGATCGCTGCACCCGTGGGCTGGGTTCGCGATCCAACGAGGCATAGTAGCCCGCGGTCGAGACTTCGAGCACCTGACAGGCGACGGCGACGGGAAACAAGTCGCGGTGTTGGCGGATCCAAGCGTAATTCACTGCGACTCCCTCGCGAAATACGGTGTGGCTTTTTTTAGGATTTCGCGCTCCAGTTCGGCCCGCCGCAGTTCGCGGGTCAGCCGCTTGTTCTCAGCCTTCAGCTCTTCGAGCGATGCGTTCTCGCCGCAGGGCGTCGGCTTCGGGGCGAACTTGGCGTGCCAATGCCGCAGGCTCTGCTCGCTGACGTTGACGGCCTTGGCCTGCGGTGCGAAACGATTGCCTTCGGCCACCACCAGCCGCACCGCCGACTGCTTGAACTCGTCGGTGAAAGAACGTTTCCTGTGAATTTGTTTTCCGCCGCGGCGGACGGACCTACGGATGCTGAATTGCTCATTGAAAGGACCTCCTGTTGAGACCATTATGCCGCCTCAACC
>DASRSE010000111.1:0-2589 GCA_035656655.1 Pirellulales bacterium | reverse complement strand
CGTTCATGGGCGTCCGGCCGAACTCGCCGCCCCAAACGACAAGCGTGTCGTCGAGCAAGCCGCGCTGCTTCAAATCGGCGATCAGTGCTGACGAGGCCCGATCCGTTTGTTGGCAGCGTTCCGGCAAGGAGTTCATCAAGTCGTCGTTTTTGCCGGTGCCGTGGCTATCCCAGCCCCAGTGATAAAGCTGCACAAACCGCACGCCGCGCTCGATCAAACGCCGCGCGAGCAGACAATTGTTCGCAAAGGAAATCTGGCCGGGCTGCGTGCCATACGCTTCGTGGACGTGCTTCGGCTCGTGCGCGATGTCCATCAACTCAGGGACCGAGGTCTGCATGCGATACGCCAACTCATACTGTTCGATGCGCGTGGCCGTTTCGGGATCGCCGATGGTTTGAAGCTGCATTTCGTTCAGATCGCGCAGCGCATCGAGCGATTGGCGGCGCCCCTGCGCGTCGAGCCCCGGCGGATTCGATACGTACAAGACCGGATCGCCTTGCGAGCGAAATTGCACGCCTTGATAGACGCTCGGCAAGAAACCGTTGCCCCACAGCGAAGTTCCGCCGTCGGGGCCCGAGGGGCCGGAGAGCAGCACGACGAATCCCGGCAGATTCTGGCTTTCGGTCCCGAGGCCGTAGGTGAGCCACGACCCCATGCTCGGCCGGCCAATCTGGGCGGAGCCGGTGTTCAAAAAAATCTGCGCCGGCGCGTGATTGAATTGCTCCGTCACCATCGACCGCACGACCGCAATCTCATCGACGACATTCGCCAAGCCGGGAAGCAACTCGGAAAGATACGTGCCGCACTGGCCATGCTGTGCGAACTTGTACGGCGAACCGAGCATCTTCGGAATGCCTTTGATAAAGGCAAATCGCTCGTTCTTCATCAACGAGTCCGGGCAAGGCTGACCCGTCAGCTCCGCGAGCTTCGGCTTGTGGTCGAACAGATCGAGTTGCGACGGGGCGCCAGCGCCGAACAAATAGATGACGCGCTTGGCCTTTGCCGGAAACTGCGGCGGCTTCGGCGCCAAGGGACCGGTGCGCGGGTGCGCCGTGGCCGGGTCCGCCGCCAACAGCCGCTCTTGAAGCAAGCTCGCCAAGGCGACGCCGCCAATCCCGACGCCTGTCCGGCTAAGAAAATGCCGCCGCGTTTGCCGTTTGAGTTGGTCCAGCGAGGGCTGCATCGAAAGGCTCGTCGGTTGGGGCACGCCGCTGCGCGCGGCGGGGACGATTCGGGCGGGAGCGATGCCTCCCATTCTAGCTCAAGCAGCCGCGCCGGAAAACCGCTCTCTCCGCAAAAGCCGCCGCACGAAGAATCAGGCCGGGATCCGTTGCGGCAAAACGCTGATCTCAAGCGCCATGAGCCGCCGCACCAGTTCATGCGCGGTCTGCGGGCGGCGGAGCGGGTTTTTCGCCACCATTTGATAGACCAGCGATGTGATCTCGATAGGCAGTTGTGGATACTGCGAGCGAATCTCGCGGACCGGCTGGCGCAGGTGCTGCTCGATCAATTCGGCCGGATCCTCGGTATTAAAAGCCAAGTGGCCAGACAGCATTTGGTACAAGGTCATCCCCAAACTGTAGATGTCGCTGCGCTGGTCGGTTTGGGTGGTCGAGATCAGAGCTTCCGGCGCGATGTAATGGAGCGTCCCGAGCAGCGGGCCGACCAGCGCGCAGCTCGAGTTCTCGAGCGGCTGCGCAAAGCCGAGGTCGAGCAAGGTGACATGGCCGTCGGGCGAGATGAAAATGTTGCTCGGTTTGATGTCGCCGTGCAGCCAACCGGCGGAGTGCAAGGCTTCGAGGGCTTGCGCCGTTTGCCGCGCGATCCAGAGGGCCTGAGGGACGCTGATGCGACGGCCGGCGGCAAAGCGTTCCGCCAAAGTCCAGCCGACCAGGCACGGCATGGCGACGTAATACGGAGGTTCTTGTACTTGCGAAGCGAGCACTGAAACCAAATGGGGCGACGACACGCTCCGCCCGACGAGCGCCTCGCGCCGCAGCAGATTAACCACTTGGGCGTCGCCGTGCCACTGCTCGCGGAGAACCTTGACTGCGTAGCGCGCGCCTTGCGAATCGCCGTTGGTGGGCCGCGCTTGATAAACGCGCGACAACCGTCCTTCGCCGATTAGCCGGAGCAACTCCCAGCTGCCGATTGGACGCGGCAAGACCTCTTCGGTCGGCACAGGGGCGGGCGGAGTAAGTTGCGAAACGTCGTTCTTCATAGATGCGTGCGCAGCGGAATGGCGATGAGCGAAGCGAAGTCCCGGCCGGAGCGGCTGCCGTCGGACCAGGGTCTACCGTTTGCATCGGTTCTGCGGCCCGCGAAAGCTTAGCCGTTGTGCCGGAATGAGCGAACCGCACGCCGCCGTCGCGAGCGAGCTAAAGCAGGTTGGGTTTGCCGATCAGCGAGAGCTTTCCGCCGGGGGCCACAAGTTCTAGGCCCGAAAACCTGTTGTCAACCATTAGAAATGTCCCCTATTTTGCGCCAATAGAAATGTCCCATTGGTTTGAGGGGTGCGGCATGGAAAAAAACAAAATTTTCTCGCGTTACGAGGTGAGCGCTAGCGAACCGAAGTGACGCGAGAAAATT
>DASRSE010000110.1:0-13403 GCA_035656655.1 Pirellulales bacterium | reverse complement strand
GACCGCTTCGACGCGGGCCGGTACGAGGCGAAAGGTGCCTTCGGGCGAGGCGACCCAGACCGGATTCATTCCGTCCGTCACCACGGCCCACTGCGCGCCGCGCTCGCGCAGCTCGTGGAGCGCCGCCAGAACCGCCATTTCGTCGGGCAGAGCGCGATTGAACGTCGCCGCCAGCTCCTCGCGATTCGGCTTCACCAGCAGCGGCCGATGTTCGAGCGCGGCCAGCAATTCAGGCCCGCGCAGGTCTAAAATCGCCGGGCATTTCGTCTCGGCTAAAAGCTGCGAGAAAAATTCCGCCGGCGTTCCCGCGGCGAGCGAACCGCTCAGCACGACCAACTCGGCCCGCGCGGCATGGAGCTTGAACTCGGCGGCAAAATGCTCCAATTCCGCTGCGGTCATCCGGCCGGCGTTTTCGACAAGCTCCGTCGTCTGCGCGCGTGTCCGATCGTGAATGGTCGTGCAAACGCGCGTTGCCGCGGCCGTGGGAATCCACCGCGCATCGACGGCTAAATCAGCAAACTCGGCTGCGATCGCCATCCGCGCGACACCGCCGAGCGGGGCAATCACCAGCGCTCGGCCGCCCAGCCGGTCAATTCCCACTCCCACGTTTAACACCTTGCCCGATCCATACCAGGCGACCGAGCGGGCGCGATTTACTTCGCCGGGCGTGAAGTCCGCAAATTCCATATCCTGTTGCCAAGCGGGAGACAATCCAGCGGCGACGATCATAAGAGACTCTCCAGCATTCGAGCGAGTTCCAAATCGCCAATGGGGCGCGGATTCCCATTCAGACTATTGCCGTGTGACCCGGCGACGAGGGCCGGCAACTGTTCGCGCCGGACCCCCAGGTCGGAAAGCCGCCGCGGAATTTTTAGGTCGTCAACGAGTGCCGCGATCCACTCGACGAAAAAGTCGGCCTGCCGCCCCGCCCCCTCCGGAATCGACCCTGGAATGCATCGCGCCAAAGTTGCATACTCCCCTTCGCACGCCGCGCGGTTCGCTTGCAAAGCCGGCGGCAGCATCATCGCGCAGGCCAAGCCGTGCGCGACGTTGGCTTGGACTCCCAGCGCCGCGGCGACTCCATGCGCGAGCCCCAGGCCCGAGTTGGCCAACGCGATTCCCGACAGCAAGGCGGCATACGCCATGGCCTCGCGCGGCGGCCTCGCGCTCCCCTCGCGGACGGCGTCGCGAATGGCTGGCAAGGCATAACGCAAGCCATCCAGTGCCAGGGCCCGAGTGAAGGGCTGTGCGCGGCACGACAAGTAGCTTTCGATCAGTTGCGTTATCGCGTCCATGCCTGTGTGCGCGGTGACGTCCGAGGGCACCCCGACTGTGAGCTCCGGGTCAATGAGCACGAGGCGTGGAATGAGCGCAGCGGCGCGAAGGCTTTTCTTGTAGGCCGGCTCGTGCGAGGAGATGACGGCATTTTTGGTCGCTTCGCTGCCGGTCCCGGCCGTGGTCGGCATGGCCACCAGCGGCAAGGGGGGCTGCGTCAACGCCAAGTTTCGGCCGACTCCCTCGAGATAATCGGCGACGGAATTTCCCTCATGATTTGGCGCGAGGCCGGCCACGGCCTTGCCGAGATCGAGCGCCGAACCCCCTCCGATCGCGAGGACGAAATCGCCCGGCTCAAGCGTGCGGCGGCGGGCGGCGGCAACCGCTTGATCGACATCTGCGACGAGGGGTTCGCGGTGAATCTCGGCCAGCGGAATCGCTTCCATGGCATGTTCAGCCAGGATCGCGGCCAACTCAGTATAGGTGCCGGTTCGCTCGAGCGCGCGCGATCCGGTCACGATAAGCGCCCGGCGTCCGACTGCGGCGGCATGCTGACCGAGTTCGCGCCGGCGTCCCCACCCGAACACGATTTTTGCGGGCTGCAAATGCTCGAACAAAGCCGGCGCGAACGGCGGCGGTGTGTTGCAAATTCCCAATTCGACCCCCGGAAAGAGCACGAGACCATACGAGCACGCAGGTTCGGACGATGACCGAGCCCCGCCAACGGCACAGCGCTGCGAATTTTCGGAAGCAACGGGCAGAAGGCGCTTTATTGAAGCAAATTGGCGGCAATTATGATACCCGGCCGGCTTTTGCGGCAGCGCTGCGGGAGGCCAATCGGAGCCGTAAAATATTGAAAGTGGCGCGGCTATTTCTCGGCCCGCAGGCCGGGCCGCCCGTTTCGCGCGGCGGCGGCGGACGATACAATAGCGGCAATTCCCCTTCCTTTCCGTGAGCATCGCATGCTGGGTTGCAGCCGAAATGGTTTCGTCGTGGTGGGAGCGATTTTGCTCGCGAGCGGTTTGCGTTCGATCTCCGCGGCGGCCGATTCCGCCGAATTGGCAACGGCGATCAAGACGGTGCAGAGCGTGGGACCCAAGGGGGCGGAGAACGTCGCCGCGGGGCGCGCATGGCGGCAATTGGCCCAAGCCGCGCCGACCGAGCTGACCACGATTTTGGCCGGCTTCGACGGAGCCAACCCCTTGGCCGCGAACTACTTGAGCGCCGCGGTCGAGACGATTGCCGAGCGCACGCTGCGGGCGAAGCAAAAGCTGCCGACTGCGGCGCTCGAAGCATTCCTGGCTCAGACGGAACATAACCCCGCCGGTCGCCGGTTGGCTTATGAGTGGCTCGTGAAGGCCGATTCCACGGCGACCGAGCGCCTTCTGCCGATGATGCTCGATGATCCTAGCATGGAATTGCGCCGCGACGCGGTCGCGCAGAAAATGGCCGCCGCCGAGGCGCGGTTGCCGAAGGACAAAGCCGCCGCCGGCGCGCTTTTCAGAACGGCGTTTACCGCGGCCCGCGATCTGGATCAGGTCAAAGCCCTCGCGGAAAAACTGCGCGGGCTCGGACAAAAAGTCGATCTGCCGGTCCATTATGGTTTCATCATGGAGTGGAAACTTATCGGCCCCTTCGACAACACCGACAAGAAAGGCTACGCCGTCGAGTTTCCGCCCGAAAAGGAAATCGACTTGATGAAATCCTTTGAAGGCAAAGTCGGGCCGGTCCGGTGGGTCGATTATACGACCGCCGACGAATTTGGAGTCGTGGACTTGAATGTGGCTCTGACCAAATACATGGGGGCGACGGCGTATGCATACGCGGAAATCGACGTGCCTGCGGAGCGCGCCGCTGAAGTTCGCGTGGGCTCGATCACCGCGACCAAAGCTTGGTGCAACGGCCAGTTGCTCTTTGCCGCCGAAGCGTATCACATGGCAATGGAGGTCGATCAATACTCGGGCAAAGCGCGGTTGCACCCCGGCAAGAACCAAATCCTCGTGAAGATTTGCCAAAACGAACAAACGGACTCGTGGGCGCAAGATTGGAAGTTTCAATGTCGCGTGTGCGATAAACTCGGCACGGCTATTCTGTCGACCGATCGCCCGCCAACGCCAAAAGAATCGACTGCGCCGCCCGCCAAGCCGCTCCAGTGAACGCAGATGCATCGTAAAGCGGGCCGTGAAATACGGGCCTGAGAAAAAATCCGCGTCCTCCAGGCGCGCCTCGCAGAACGTCTCGTGATTGGAATATCGCCCTCTCCTTAATACTGCCAACTCATTTATGCCAAAGGTTTTCGATCGTGGTCCATTGCGAGTCGTGCTGCCGCCGGTCACCGGCTTGGTGCGGCGCAATTTGGCCTATTTGCGGTGCGCCTTTGCGCTAGTAGGGGCGATTTTCGTCCCTGCGCTGATGGCGGCCGATTGGCCCTGTTTTCGCGGCGGCGCGCCGCTGAGTGTTTCGAGCGCGACGAACCTGCCGATCCAATTAAGCGACTCCCAAGCGGTCGCGTGGAAGACGCCGCTGGAGGGAAAAGGGGTTTCCAGCCCGATTGTGATTGATGGCCGCGTCGTGGTAACCAGCGCCAGCGGCAATCAGGAACAGCGGCTGCATGTCCGTTGTTTTGCAGCGAAGACGGGCGAAGCCCTTTGGGAGCGGCAATTCAACGCGACCGGCCGGACGCTGTGCCACGCGACGAGTTCGGTTGCGGCTCCGACTCCCGCCGCGGCCGACGGCCGGATCTTCGCGTTTTTCTCCTCGAACGATCTGGCCTGTCTCGATCTCGACGGCAACTTGCTCTGGTATCGCGGCCTGACGTATGATTTTCCCGCGGCCTACAACGACGTCGGCATGGCGAGTTCGCCCTTGGTGATCGGCGATGTCGTCATCGTGCAAATCGAAAACCAAGGAGACTCGTTCGCGGCCGGATTGAATGTCAAGACCGGCGAAACCGTTTGGCGGCACGATCGGCCGCGCGAGGCCAGCTGGAGTTCGCCCTCGGTCTTTCGCGCTCGTCCGCTGGATCCGCCCTCGGTCTTGTTGCAGGCCCCCTCGGGTTTGACCGCGCTCGACCCGTCGTCGGGCAACGTCCGCTGGGATCTTAAACTGAAAAGCAATGACATCACCTCCTCCACGAATGAGGACGGGGTTATTTTCTTGCCGGCCGACGGCATTACCGCCATCCAGCCCGATGCGGCGGGCGGCGCCCCGAAAATTCTCTGGAAGCAAGCCCGGCTGAATCCGGGCGCGGCTAGTCCGGTCGTCCAGGCGGGGCGGCTGTACGTGGTCAACCGGGCGGGCGTTTTAAGTTGCGCGGAGACGGCCAAGGGAACCGTGCTTTGGCAATTGCGGCTGGCCGGTCGGTTCTGGTCGACGCCGGTCCTCGCTGGAAATCACCTTTATCTATTCAGCGACGATGGCCTGGCGCAGGTCGTCGCGCTGGGTGAGAAGGGCGAATTGGCCAGTAGTTTTTCGCTAGGCGAAGAAGTCATGACTTCGCCTGCCGTGGCCGCCGGCGGAATCGTCGTCCGCAGCGCCGAACATCTTTGGAAATTTGCCAAGCCGGCGGAGTAGCAGCCTTGACCGACTCGATCGCGATTTTGCCATGTGGACCGGTGCGCGGCGTCATTCGTCCGCCCGGGTCGAAAAGCATCACCAACCGAGCATTGGCTTGCGCTGCGCTCGCTGAGGGGGAATCGCGGCTGACCGGCGCGCTCGACAGCGAAGACACGCAAGTCATGGTCGATTCGCTGCGTCGCCTGGGCATCGCGGTCCAGCACGATCCCGAGCAGGCAGCCTTGACGATCGCCGGTTGCGGCGGCCGGATTCCCAACCAGGGCGCGGAACTGTTCGTCGGCAATAGCGGAACCACGATCCGCTTTCTCACGGCGCTGGTCGCATTGGGCGCGGGCACATTTCGCTTAGACGGCGTCCCGCGGATGCGAGAACGGCCGATCGCCGATCTGCTCGCGACCCTGCAAGAATTTGGCGTCGACGCGCAGAGCGAAACTGACAACGGTCGTCCGCCCGTCGTCGTCCGCGCCGCCGGTCTGCGCGGCGGCGCGAGCACGGTGCGCGGCGACATCTCCAGCCAATTTCTCAGCGGCTTGTTGCTCGCCGCGCCCTATGCGCAGCAGCCAGTCGATCTGCACGTCGCCGGGCGGCTCGTTTCCAAACCGTACATTGAAATCACGCTGGCGGTGATGCGATCGTTTGGCGTAACGGCGCACGCCGCTGCCGACTTTTCCCGATTTCAGCTTCCCGCGCCGCAGCATTATCGCGGGACCGACTACGCCATTGAGCCCGACGCGTCGGCGGCCAGCTATTTTTTTGCGGCCGCGGCGATCACGGGCGGAGAGGTGACCGTGGAAGGCCTTTCCCAAAACAGCTTGCAAGGAGACATTCAATTCTGCGAATGCTTGCGGCAGATGGGTTGCGAGGTTCGTTACGCGGCCGATCGCACGACCGTAGTGGGTCGTCCGCTGCGCGGAATCCAAGTCGATATGAACGCGATCAGCGACACCGTGCAAACGCTGGGGGCGGTCGCTCTTTTCGCCCAAGGGCCGACCGAGATCACCCACGTCGGCCACATCCGCCATAAGGAGACCGATCGCATCGGCGACCTGGCCCGCGAGTTGAGAAAGCTGGGCGCGGCGGTGGACGAAGCGGCGGATGGTCTGACAATCACGCCGCGCACGCTTCATGGCGCGGCAATCGACACCTACCGCGACCACCGGATGGCGATGAGCTTAGCACTGGCTGGGCTGAAAATCGCCGGGGTCTCGATCAACGATCCCGGCTGCACGGCGAAAACCTATCCGCGTTTTTTCGACGATCTGTTTCGGTTGACCGCCGGCTGACACGCCGTCGGCAGGCCATTGGCGCGCGCCGAAAAAGCGACCCGGCCGTCGCTCGACCTCGGCCCATTGCGGCGCGACTGCCGCGGCAAGCCTTCTCAGTCGCCCGTGCCGGCGCTGCGGGTCGGCTCGCCGACGGCCCCGGAAATGCGTTCGGTCCAGGCTTGCAAGACTTCAAATTGGCGGCCGAAATCGTGGTCGGTCGTGCCCAGCGGGCTTTTGAAAAAGCACGACAAAAAGGCGAGCACTCCGGTCTCTCCGGCGCGCCAAGCCCGTTCGGTGAACCGCACCAGGTCGAGGACGAGCGGGGCGGCCAAGAGCGAATCACACCCTTGCCAAATAAACTGCATCGTCATTGGCGTGCCGAGAAAGCCCTTGAAGTGGATGTGATCCCACGCGGTCTTCCAATCCCCCATGCTTTCGATGTATTCAATGCTGACGAGCGTTTGCGGAGCATAGCCCAGGATCTGGCCAAGCAGGCGATCTTTGCTCGTGACTTTGCTCTTCTTGTTGGTCGGATCGTCGAGCACCTTGCCGTCCATGTTGCCGAAAATGTTGTGGCCGACCCAGCTCATCACTTGCAGGTTGCGCTTGGCGAACATCGGGGCGAGGACGCTCTTGAGGAGCGTTTCGCCGGTCTTGCCGTCGAAGCCCATGTGGCGAGTCTCGCGCTCGAGGGCCAATTCTTGAATCGCGGCGGGCGTCGCGCCGAGCGAAGGGGTGAAGTTGATGAATGAATAGCCTAGGTCCAGCGCGGCGATCGCATACAGCGAACTCGCCGGCAGCGGGCACTTCGCTGGCTTGTCGAGCAGCGCATTCAATTCTTTCCAGCGCTGCGGCAAGGCGGTCGCATCGACCGGGGGTTCGGTCGAGGAAACATTCACCATGATCACATGGTCCAGCTTGTTGGCGGTGGCGAAAGCTTTCAAATCGGCTTGCACCCGCTCGACTGCGGCCCGCGGCGTTTCTTTCAATTTGCGAATCGCCTCGCTGGCCAGCTTTTCAATCGTCGAGCCGACGTTCACGATCGTGCCAGGACGAATGTTCTTGTCGACCGCGGTCAGTTCGTTCTTCGATTTGTTGATGATGTCCACGTCGATCGCATTGCTGACCGAGTGCATATTCATCGCTTCGTCGAACAACGCGACATCGCGGATCTCATGGCCGCCGACGACAAAGTTTTTCCAATCGGTCAAATGGAGCGGCGCGAACTGCGGCAGTTGGCTGACGAGCCCCGCATTGCCGATGAAGCCTTTTTTCAGCGCGATCAGCCCGGTGATGGCGGTCGAGGCGACCCCCCCTCTGGCTCCAATTAACCAAATTCCAATACGCGGACGCGCCATGGCAATAGAATTTCCTGCAAAGGTGGTGGAAACGAAGTAAAGCGAACTCGTCGGCCAAGTGGGCTGCCGACGGCGCTCTTTCGCAGATCAGGCGAGAAGCCGACAGGCGGGAAGGGGCGGGCAACAGCGGCAACGCGCTCTCGCTGGTCCGCGGTCTGTTCGCGTGCCAAGTCGATCCACTTGGATTCGCGAACTCAAACTTATATGATTGTTGATTCCAACAGTGCCGTCGTCAAGGACCGAAAACGGGCGAGAAACCAAGCGTGGCGCGGGCGAACCTGCGCCGCAGGCGTCAATCTCCGCTCGTCGCAGCGGTTGTTTCGCGCCCATCGCCCGGACCGCGTTGCCGCGGCGCGAACCGCTTTCCGAACCAGCGCACTTTTTTTCCCACCGACCGATGCGGTCCGCCGCGGAGTATTGGCATGTCGCTTCCGATTTCGAAGATTGTTCAGGCGCTCGAGCCGTCGGCCACGCTGGCGATGGCCGCCAAGGCCAAGGAGCTGGTCGCAGCCGGCCAAACTGTCTATGACTTCAGCGTGGGGGAGCCCGATTTCGACACGCCGCAGCATATTCGCGACGCCGCGGTCTGCGCCATGACGCAAGGGCACACACACTACACAGTCGCCAGCGGCATCCCCGAATTGAAAGCGGCAGTCGCGCAGCAGTATCAGGCGGCGCACGGCTTGAACTACACGGCTGCCAACGTGGTGATTTCCAACGGGGCGAAGCATTCGCTCCATAATGTGTTCACGACCCTCTGCGATCCGGGCGACGAAGTCATCATTCCGGCGCCTTATTGGGTGAGCTACGCGGAGCTGGTCAAACTGACCGGGGGAAAGCCGGTGATTGTGGAAACCCGCGAGGGGGACGACTTCAAGCTGCTGCCGGAGCAATTTCGCGCGGCCTTGACGCCGCGCACCAAGATTTTGCTCCTCTGTTCGCCTTCAAACCCAACCGGGAGCATGTATTCGGCCGCGGAATTGGGCGCCTTGGCCGACATCGTCCTCGAAAAAAATCTGCTGGTGATCACCGACGAGATCTATGAGCGGCTGGTGTACGGCAACCATCGCTTTACCAGTTTCCCCACCGTTCGCCCCGGCTTGCAAGAACGGACGATCGTCATCAATGGCGTCAGCAAGGCCTATGCCATGACCGGCTGGCGGATCGGCTGGTCTCTGGCGCCAGTGAACGTGACCAAGGCGATGGCGGATTTGCAAAGCCAAGAAACGTCGAACCCGTGCAGCGTGAGCCAGTACGCGGCCCTCGCGGCGCTCAACGGCCCGCAAGAGTGCGTGCAGGAGATGCTCGTCGAGTTTGCCAAGCGGCGCGATTTCGTGCGCGCGCGGTTGGCGCGAATTCCCGGCGTCAGCTTTCCCGACATGGCCGGCGCGTTCTACGCGTTCATCAATATCAAAGCCCATCTCGGCAAGCGCTACGGCGGTCAGCCAATTGCGGATTCGGCACAGTGGTGCTTGGCGCTGCTCGCACAACAGCAAGTTGCCACGGTGATGGGCTCGGCGTTTGGCGCGGAAGGTTACGTGCGGCTCTCGTTTGCCACGGCCACCAAAACGATTGCCGACGGACTCGACCGGATCGAGGCGTTTCTGCGCGAGGCCAAATAGCGGCGACCCTTGCGCGCGATGGATCCGAATTCTTGCTGTTAAGGCTCGCTCCAATTACGCGGCGCGAATTACGGAGTTCGGTACGCGGCGCGATTGATGCGCATCGGCCCCTGAGTCGCGCACCCGCGGTTAGTTGCGCCGCGGCTTCCGCCGATCCGAGGGCGATTTGCCTTTCGGGTTGGATTTTTTGCGCTCGGTTTTTTTGTGCTCAGTTTTCTGGCGCTGATTGGCCGGCCGCAACTCGATGTGCTTTTCTGTGCGGCCTGCACGCTGCACGAGCCGAAAATCGAGTTCTCGCCGTTCGACATTGACTCGATAGACGGAGACCCGCACCCGGTCGCCAAGCCGGAACGCGTTGCCCGGGAGGTTGCCCACCAGGCTGTGGGCGCGGCGGTCGAACCGATAATGATCGTTGTCGAGCGAGCTGACGTGAATGAGGCCTTCGCCGGGAATCTCCAAGCCTTGCACGAACAGGCCGAACTCCTCGACGCCGGTCACGACGGCGTCCCATTCTTCGCCGATTCGCGAGCTGAGGTAATGGAGCAACTTTACCTTTACTAGTTCGCGTTCCGCGGCTTCGGCCAATTGTTCGCGCTCCGAGCAATGTTCACCGAGCAGCTGCAGCGCGCCCAGGTCATTCACCGGCTTTTTGTGTTTTAAGATCGCATCGAGCAGCCGGTGGATCGTCAGGTCAGGATAGCGGCGGATCGGCGACGTGAAGTGGCAATAGCATTCGCTGGCGAGGGCGTAATGACCTTCGTCGGCGGGACCGTAGATCGCCCGTTGCAGACTGCGGAGCACGGCGTAATTGACTGCGTATTCTTGCGGTTGGCCGGCGACCTGTTGCAGCAACTGCTGCAATTCAAAGCGGTCTTCGAGCCGCTCGACCGAAATGCCGAGCTCGCCGACGAACTCAGTTAAGATCTTCATTTTGCGCGGGTCGGGCGCTTGATGAATGCGGCGGAGAAAATGGAGGTCGTGGGCACGCAAAAACTCGGCGATGGAATCATTCGCCGCCAGCATGAATTCTTCAATGATCTGATGACTCACCGTGTTCAGCACGCGATGGGCTCCGCGCACGCGGCCCTCCGCGTCCAGATCGATTTTGATTTCGGCCATCGACAATTCCAGCGCGCCGCGCTTCATCCGGCGGGCGCGGAGAATCATGGCCAATTCGTGCATGTCGGCGAGCAACTGATGCACCGCCGGCGTGACCTTCGCCCGCCAACTCTCGCGGTCGCTCAAGTAGTCGTCTACTTCTTCGTAGGTGAAGCGGCGTTTGCTCTGGATGGCCGTGTTCGCCGGGTCGGCGGCGACTGTGATCCCTTCCGCCGTGAACTCGATAAAGCACGATTTTGTGTAGCGAACCCGGTCCGGCTGCAAGCTGGCCAGGTTGTTCGAGATGATCTCCGGCAACATCGGAATCACGCGGTCAGGCAAATAGACGCTCGTGGCCCGATTGTGCGCCTCGCGATCCAAGGGGGTCTTAGGCTGCACGAAATGGGATACGTCCGCGATGTGAACTCCCAATCGCCAGTGGCCGTTTTCCAATCGCACCAGCGAAATGGCATCGTCAAAATCGCGCGCGTCGAGTGGATCAATCGTGATGATCGTGTCGCCGGTCAAATCGACCCGATCGCCAAGCGCCTCGTCAAACCGGTCGGCTTGAACCCGCGCTTCGGCGAGCGCGTCGTCGGCGAACTCTTCCGGGAGGCCGAACTCGCGAATCACCGACAGCGTGTCGACCCCCGGCGTTCCGCGCGGTCCGAGCACTTCGGTGATGACCCCTTCGCCGTCGTGCCGCGGCGATGGAAAACGGACCATCTCGAAAACGACCTTATCGTCCAGCCGCGCGTTCTTCGCGCCGGGGTCGCCCACGAGGATCGGCTGTTGAAAAACCGTTCCATCGACTTGGACAAAGCCGCGGCCAGCTTGCTCGAAATAGGTGCCGACGAACTGGTGCGTGTCCCGTTCAAGGATCTCGACAATCTCGCCTTCGAGCTTGTCGTGGCGGCCACGCCGATCGGGCCGCAGGCGGACCAGAACCGTGTCGCCGCTGGCCGCATCGCGCGTGCTGGGGCCGGGAATGAAAATATCAAAACTGCGATCCGCACCGCGCGGGGCGCTGCTGGGACGCACAAAGCCAAAGCCGCCGAGCGCCCGGCGGAATACGCCCGAGACGCGGTCCGCGGCAGGCTTCCGCAGCTTGTCTGCTTTGGCCGGCGCGGAACCAGCCTCCGCAACAACGCCACGTGGCGCGACCGCTTCGATCAGATGCTTGGGTCCCCAGGCGAGTTGGCCCGCCTTGACAAGCCGCTTGATCACGCGCTTCAGTTCGACCGTTTCGTCTTCGCCCAGCCGCAATTGTTTGGCGATGACTCGCGGTTTGACCGGACGATACTCCGGCATTTGGACTAGGGCGAGAACGGAAGCGGACAGATCGGCAGAAGACAAACGGCGAAACTTTCTTGAGATAGAGATGCTCGCCGCGCTGCGAACGAGCGAGGCGACCTATGGCGTCTTTATCGGTCGCCGCTTAGGACGCTGTCAAGGGTGCGACCCCAGGGCGGAACCGCATTTTGGCCGTTTGAACCGAAAAACAGCCTCTTTCCGCCAGAAAAAACGCCACAGCGGCGACCAGGGGGGCGATTCCTTGTCGTAAAACACGCGCATCGGCCTCAACCAAAGCGCCTTGCCCGGTGCGCGGGATTTGGTTGACGGACGGTCAAACTGGCTAGTTGAGCCTCAAAAATCGTCCGAGGGGTCCATTCTTCGATCCGTTTTACCTGTTCTCCGGCCGGCGTATTCCCTCGGCACAGAGCTTGCTAGCATTGCTAGCAAATTGGTCTTTGTCGCTGCCACGGAATTGTGCGTGCCGATCCCCGCTGAAGCGGGCCACCACGCAGCTGGCGCACAAGTGAAGGCAAAGAAGGGAAAGGCCGCGGCCACCATTGCGGCGGGCAATTCGCGGGAGTTTTCGATTATGGCAGCTCGTCCTAGTTGGCGCGGTTTTTTGCGGTGGAGCCTCGTTTCGGTCCCCGTTGCGGCGATCAACGCGACCGAATCGGGGGGCGGCAAGATTCACCTGAATCAGCTTCACGCAACTTGCCACAGCCGAATCAAGTACGAAAAAGTCTGTCCGACGCATGGACCGGTGTCACAGAGCGAGATCGTCTCGGGCTACGAATATTCTCCGGGCGAATATGTGATTGTTTCTCCCGACGAATTGGATCAAGTGCGGACGGAGGCGGAAAAAGCGATCAATCTCGAGAAATTCCTGTCGCCCGAAGCGGTCGATCCACTCTACTTTAGCGGCGATACGTATTACCTCATTCCCGACGGCGAAGCGGGCGTGAAGCCATACAGCGTCTTGACGGCGGCGATGGCCCAAGCAAATCAAGCGGCGATCGGTCAAGCGGTCTTCAACAGTCGCGAGCGCCTGGTCATGCTGCGAGCCGTCGAAGGGTTGATTATCATGTCGATGTTGAAATATGAAACGGAACTGCGCTTGCCCCAAGCTATTTCAGAAATGGCGCCGGTCGCCAAAGTGAGCAAAGAAGAGCTGCGGCTGGCTGAGCTGCTTCTGCAGACTTCAAAGTCGTCAGAATTCAATATCGCCGACTACGAGGACGTATACACCGCGCGCTTGCACCAATTGATCGACGCGAAAATCGCGGGCGAAGAAATCGTGCAGCCGCCGGAGGAGCATGAAACGCCCGTGATTAACCTCATGGACGCGCTCAAGCAAAGCGTGGCCCAAGCAAAACCGACCAAACCCAGCTTAAAAGCGGCAAAGCCGGCCAAAAAGACATCCGCAGCGCGGGCCGCGCAACTTCATCCGCGACGAAAAAAAACAGGCTGATTGGCCTGCGGACAAAACGACGCCGCTGGGCACGGCGTATGCAGCGGCGCATCCAGAGCGATTACCGGATTGCGCGCGGACGAACGGGTTGCGACGCCAAGTTCTCAGCAGACCGTCCCCAAGTTGCTCTTGTCGAGGATCCGTCATGGCATTGCAGGAATATCAACGCAAGCGCAATTTTCGCAAAACGCCCGAGCCGCGCGGCGCCGTGGCCCATCGCAAATCAGGAACGGGATTACGGTTCGTGATCCAAAAGCATGCCGCTTCGCATTTGCACTACGATTTTCGTTTGGAACTCGATGGCGTCTTGAAAAGCTGGGCTGTCCCGAAAGGACCAAGTCTGGACCCGAGCACCAAGCGGTTGGCAGTGCACGTCGAAGATCACCCGCTCGACTACGGCGGTTTTGAGGGAATCATTCCGGCCGGCGAATATGGCGGCGGCACG
>DASRSE010000109.1:0-8309 GCA_035656655.1 Pirellulales bacterium | reverse complement strand
GTGATGGATCGGTCGCTGGACGTCGTGCGCAGTCGCCGCCAGGCCGGCACGCTGATGGACGAGCAGGCAAAAATTTCCGACGCCACGCTGCGCGAGCTCGGCACGGCCGGTTACTGGGGCTTGCTGGTCGACAAGCAATATGGCGGATCGGGTGCTCCGTTCGGCAGCTTTGCCAAATTTCTGACGCGGATGGCGATGGCCGATCCGACCGTGGCGGGCCTGGCCTCGGTGCATGGCTGCATTGGCGCCGTCGATCCAGTTCGCACGTTCGGCAGCGACGCGCAGAAGAGTCGCTATTTGCCGCGGCTCGCCAGCGGCGAGGCTCTCTCCGGGTTCGCCTTGACCGAACCGTGCGCCGGTTCCGATCTCACCGCGCTGCGGACGACGGCCGTCCGCGACGGTGACGCTTTCGTCGTGAATGGCGAAAAACTGTTCATTACCAACGTGGTGCCCGGCCGCACGTTGGGCTTGGTCTGCTTGATCGACAACAAACCGGCGGTGCTAATCGTCGATTTGCCGCGCGGCGAAAATGAGCAGTTTCAACTGCGAAAGTATGGCCTCTATGCGCTCAAGCACACTTACAATCGCGGAATTATTTTCAAGGACTTCCGCGTGCCGGTTGAAAACTTGCTCGTGCCGCCGCGCGGCGACGGACTGACGATCGCCTATCACGGGTTGAACCTCGGCCGGGTCGCCCTGTGCGCCAATGCGGCCGGGACGATGCGGCTGATGCTGGCGAGCCTGTTGCCGTGGGCCAGATTCCGCCAGACCTATGGTCAACCGATTGTCTCGCGCGAACTCGTGCAGCGGCGGATCGGCCGATTGGCCGGGCTGATTGTCGCTTGCGATGCGCTGGTGCAGTGGTGCGCCGGCTTGCTCGATCAGGGCTATCGCGGCGAGATGGAATGCGTCGTCGCCAAGATTTTTGGGAGCGAAGCCCAGAAAGAGGCGGCCATCGAGCTGTTCATGAAAACGCATGGCGGCCGCTCGTTTCTCCACGGCCACCCCTTCGGCGACAATGTGCACGAGTATCTCGCCCCGTGCATTTACGAAGGCGAAGGCGAAATCCTCGCCCTCGGCTTTTTCAAGTCGCTGGTGAAGCAGCATGGAATGCAGTTTTTTGAGCCGATCGGCCGCGCCCTGCAAACCGCCGGCATCAAAAAACCGAACCTGGCGAACCCTGCCCATCTCTGGAAGCTGAAAGAGGCGATTTGGCCCTATGCCAAATGGCTGGCGCGCGAAAGGCTCGGCAGCCGCAATCGCCCGTCGCTCGCGGCGCTTCCCGACAGCCTACGGCAACACGCCGAGTTTGCCGCCGCCGGGTTGCAACATGCCGCCCTCGAGATCAGCTCCACCATGAGCAAATTTCAACTTGCCTTGGCCGATCGCCAATGCCGCATGGCCGAGCTGTCGAGCCGCGTGCAAGACCAGATTACCCTCCTTTGCACGAGCTTATACGCCGCGCGGCAAACGGACGAAGTCGTCCGTCTGGCGGCCGATTGCCTCTGCCAAGATTTGACGCGGAAGCTGACCGGCAAACGGCCGTCGAATCGATACTTTCGCGCCATTACGAAGCTCGGCGAACAGATTGCAGCCGGCAAGTTCGCATCGATCGCTGGCGTACAGCCCGAGGAAATCATGATGAAGTATGAGAACCGTTAAGCTCGCCGCTCGGCGGCGGAGCGAAGCAGCCGGCTGGTCGAAAAACGGGGCGTCGTGACTCAGGCTCTCACGGTTGCGCAAAGTTTTCCGGATACAATGGATGCACGGCCGCCAGCGACTGCGTGCGATTGCCGACTAGCTGGATGGCATGAATTTTCTGGAAGCGCTTGGTCGAATTGGATGATAGCTCCTTCTGGAGACCTGCGGTTACCATTCGCATTCGGCACGGAGGTCGAAACGTGAATCTTCTATTGCGCGCTGCCAGCGCGGCGGGATTCGTCTTTGTGATCGTGTGCGCGGCCTCGGCCGACGGGCCTGCGGACTATGGCGCGGCGGCGTGCGCGACGGCATCGGATGGAGCCTGTCCCAATGTCGACTGGGATTGCGGCTGCGGACCCAAGTGGACGGTTGACGCCGGAGCGATTTTCTTAGATCGATCGACTCCCGAGAATCGCCAGATTGCCCGATCGCTCGGGGGAACGACGACCATTTCCGCCGGGGGAGAGTTCAACTTCAACTGGGGAGCCGGTCCCGATATCTCAATCGCGCGCCGCTTCGACTGCGGAGACTCGATCGAAGTCCGTTACTTCTCCGCGGACAATACGGCACCCACCGTCGATTATCCGGCGGGCAACTTTCAATTGGGTTCGTTTTCGAATTTTGGAGCGACCGACTTGCGCGGACAAGATCGAACCGAATTGGAAAATATCGAAATCAACTGGCTGCACCCGGTCAATGATCGCTTCACGTTCATCGCGGGCTTTCGCTCGATCGAACTTCACGACCAGCTTTCGTACCTCGTTACCTTTCCGGGTTTCAATGCGGCCTATTCTTGGGACGAACAGAACCACCTTTATGGCGGACAGGTGGGGGGTAAGTTCTCGTTTTTCGACGGCAACAGCCCGTGGCTGTTCGACGTGACAGGCAAAGCCGGCGCCTACGGGACCGCTTCCGAGAATGCGTTCGATTTGCGGCCGAACACGGGCGGTAGTTTTCCCGGCGGCGCCAACGCGGTCGATTCTTCGTTCGTGGGCGAGCTCGACTTCAAGCTGGGGTATCGTCTCACGGAACATATCTCGGTCTATGGAGGGTATCAACTCCTCTGGATTGACACGGTCGCTTTAGCCTCGGACCAAGCCGCGAACGCCACTCGGGACTTTGCCCAGAATGTTATTTCACCGAATCAGGACATCTTCTATCACGGCGCCCAGTGCGGCGTGGAGTTCGGCTGGTAAGGCCGGCCGCGCGTCTGTCCCGCCGGATCAAAAACTCGCTTAGATACCCGGCTCGCGCCCCCGCGCGGGCCGGTTCTGTTGGGTGACCCGAAATGCCTTGCGTCGCGTCAACGGAATCGCGCTGGTCGCTTCTCACGGTTGTGACAGATTCTCGGGCGGAGGCTGGCAATTCAGGGACCCGAGGCCGCGCAACTCGGTCCAATTCTCGCGACTCGTGAGCCCATTGTGCCGAAGCGAATAAAGGGCCGCTCTGGAGAGCGGCGCGGTTTCAGGTCGGCACGGAGGTCGAATTGTGAATCTCGTTTTGCGCGGAATGCTATCGTTTGCCATTTTGCTCGGTGCCATGCAGTTTGCGGTTGCTGCCGAAGCAGCCGCCGCGGCGAATGACGCGAGTCTCGCGCAGCCCAGCACCGAAGCCGCCCCCATCAATTGGGACGACAACTCGGGGCCGCAGTGGATCGTCAAAGCGGGAGCGATCTTTCTCGACCGCTCGCGCAATAACTCCGGTCCGATTGTCACCGATCTGGGGGGCACGACGCAAATCTCCGGCGGAGGCGATTTCAACTTCAAGTGGGGCGCGGGCCCGGAAATCACCCTCTCGCATCAATGCGAGTCGGGCAACACTTGGGAGGTTCGCTACTTCTCGATTGAGAATCGCGTCTCGACGCTCGACTACGGTCCGCAGGCGCAGTTCAACATCGCCGGTTTCTTCAACTTTGGCGTAGACGACCTGCGCGCCGACGCGCAAACCGACCTCTTCAATCTTGAATTCAACTGGCTCCATCCCCTCTCGGACCAACTCACCTTCTTGGCCGGTTTCCGCACGATCGAGTTGCACGACCAGCTATCGTATCTGGCCGAATTCTTTCCCGGCGTCGATGCGACCTATTCGTGGGATGACATGAACCATTTGTACGGCGGCCAATTGGGCGCGATTTGGGCGCTCTGCTGCCCGTGCAATCCGCTGCAAGTGAATTGCACCGCCAAGGCGGGCGTTTATGGCAACAGCGCATCGAGCACATTCACGGGCAACACGGGACCGATCACCGATCCGCAAGGAACCATGACCGCCTTTGTCGGCGAACTCGATTTTACGTTCTCGTATCAGTTCAACGAGCATCTAGCCGCGTATGGCGGTTATGACCTGTTGTGGATCGATGGGCTGGCGCTCGCGGCCCATGACGCCGCCCTAGCGACCGCCAATTCCAACCCCGGCGCTTCGATCAATACGGATCAAGGCCTGTTCTACCACGGCGCTACCTGCGGGCTGATCGTGTCTTGGTAACCGCGGCGTCGCGCCCATGTTTTTTGGCCGTCTTCGATTTGGCTTCGCGACGGCGCCGCAGCGAGGTCCGACGCGATCGCGCGGTGGTTGCCGAGAATTAAAAAAACGGAGCGATCGCGGTGCTTTTCGCGCGCTCCCTGCGCACTGCGGCGCAGGCCACCGGTCTTCTTCAAAACTGGCGTCGCAAACTCAAGACAGCATTGAACTTGCGGCTTTGAAATTGCGGCCGCCGGTCATTGAGAAGCCGCCCCCAAACGGGTATATTCAAGGGCTCGAAATGGAGTGTGGATGCCGCGGCAATGGGGCCGCCAAATCGCGCTCGGAAACGGCCGCTCGCGCGGTCTTTTTCCACCGACTGGACCCTTGAAAGGACTGCCTCTTGAGTACTGACGCTGACCTGCCGGATGACGCCGACGAAGCCGCCGGAACGCCTGCGAATGAAACTGGAAATGGAAATGGAAGCGGCGGAAGAATCGTTGATCTGGCGATTGAAAGCGAGCTAAAGGAGAGTTATCTCACCTATGCCATGAGCGTCATCGTGAGCCGCGCGCTGCCCGACGCGCGCGACGGCCTGAAGCCTTCGCAGCGGCGGATTCTGGTCGCGATGAACGACTTGAACCTGAGGCCCGGATCGAGCCGGGTGAAATGCGCGAAGATCTCCGGCGACACGAGCGGCAACTATCATCCGCACGGCGAAAGCGTGATCTATCCCACCTTGGTCCGGATGGCCCAAGAATGGAACATGCGGCATGTCCTGATCGACAAGCAAGGGAACTTTGGCTCGGTGGCCGGCTTGCCTCCCGCCGCGATGCGGTATACCGAAGCGCGGCTGTCGCCCATCTCGGCGATGATGCTCGACGATCTCGAGCTGGACACGGTCGATTTCATTCCTTCGTACGACGGCCGGAACGAAGAGCCGTCGGTCTTGCCGTCGAAGTTTCCGAATCTGCTCGTGAACGGAGCGCAAGGCATCGCCGTCGGGATGGCCACCAGCATTCCGCCGCACAACTTGGTGGAAATCTGCGACGCCACCATTCGCGTCATCGACGACCCCGACGTTTCGATCGACGAGCTCATGGAAATCTGTCCGGGTCCGGACTTCCCCACCGGCGGGATCATTTGCGGCCGCAGCGGCATCCGCCGCGGCTATCACACCGGGCGGAGCACGATCACGTTGCGAGCGCGGGCGACGATTGAAGTCCACGGCAAGGGGCGGCATCGGATCGTCGTGAACGAGATTCCCTTTCAGGCCTCGCGCGATGCGATCGAGTTGCGGATTGCCGAGTTGATCAACGACGACAAGATCAAGGGGATTTCAGCCGCCCGCAACGAGAGCGATCTGAAGGAGCCGGTCCGCTTGGTGTACGAGCTGAAGCGCGACGCCGACCCGGAGATCGTGCTGAATCAGCTGTATCAATTTTCGCCGTTGCAAGATTCGTTCTCGCTCATTTTTCTCGCCCTGGTCGACGGCAAGCCGCGGTTGATGCCTTTCAAGGCGATGCTCGAGGAGTACATTCGCCATCGCTTGAATGTGATTCGCCGGCGGACGCAGTTTTTGCTGAACAAAGCGCGGCAGCGCAAGCACACGGTCGAAGGCCTGTTGCTGGCGCACGCGAACATCGACGAAGTGATCCGGGTGATTCGCACGTCGGCCACGCAGCCCGAGGCGAAGACGCGGCTGATGACGATCCAGTGTCCGGCCGCGCTCATGCAGCGGGCGCTCGGCGACGCTGGCTTTGCGCTATTTCAAGCCGACCGCGGCGTGGCCGAAAACTATACCTTGACGGCGATCCAAGCCGACGCGATCTTGCGGATGACGCTTGGCCAATTGGTGAATCTCGAGCAAGAAAAGCTGGCCGGCGAGTTTCAAAAGCTGATCGACGAAATCACCGAGTATCAGCGGATCTTGTCGGATGACGGTCAGATCTTGAAGCTGATTCGCGACGACCTGGTCGAGTTGAAGCGCAAGTATGGCGACGAGCGGCGGACCGAAATCAGCGGCGAAGAACTCGGCCACATCGATCTCGAAGACCTGATCACCGAAGAGATGATGGTGGTCACCATCACCAACAACGGCTACATCAAGCGGACCGCCACCAGCGTCTATCGGGCGCAGCGCCGCGGCGGCAAGGGGCTGACCGGGGCGAAGACCGAAGAAGAAGATCCGATCCGCCATCTGTTCGTCGCCAGCACGCACGACTATCTCTTGTTCTTCACCACCAAGGGCAAAGTCTATTGGCAGAAAGTCTACGATCTGCCTCAACTGGCCCGCGAAAGCCGCGGCCGCGCGGTCGTCAACTTGCTCAACCTGGCGGCGGACGAAAAAATCGCCGATTGCCGCGCGGTCCGCGAGTTCAAGGAAGATCGCTATTTGATGATGGCCACGCGCAAGGGACTGGTCAAGAAAACCCCGCTCACCGCCTATAGCCGCCCGCTCAAAGGGGGCCTGATCGCCATCAAGCTGAAGGAAGACGACGAGTTGATCGACGTTGCGATCACGAAGCCAGGCGATGAAATCGTCCTCTCGACGGCGCATGGCGTGGCGATCCGCTTCAGCCAAGCCGACGCCCGGCCGATGGGCCGCAACACCAGCGGCGTGAAAGGAATCTCGCTCCGCGCGGACGATCATCTGGTCGGCATGGTGGTCGCCAACCCCGAGGCGACATTGCTGACCGCGACCGAGAAGGGATACGGCAAACGGACCTATTTCGGACCGAACTCGCCGCAAAGCGCCGTGGCCGAAGGTCCCGACGCCGGCCCGCTCGACGAAGAATCGCCTGAGTCGGAGACGCTCGAAACCGAACCGCCCGAACTGGCCGGAGACGATGCGGCCGACGAGGGGGACGACACTGCTTCTGGTCAGCGGTATCGAACGCAGCGCCGCGGCGGCAAGGGTCTGCGCGACATCAAGACGACCGAGCGCAACGGAGCAGCCATTGGCGTGGTCAGCGTGACCGACGGCGACGAACTGCTGATGATGACCTCGCGCGGCAAGATCCAGCGGATTCGCGCCGCGGATATCAGCGTCATCGGCCGCAATACGCAAGGGGTCCGGATCATGACGCTCGACGACAATGACTCGCTCGCCGCCATCGTGCGCGTCCCGGTCGAGGAAAACGTCGTGGAAGACGCTGCCTCAGCCGCGCCGCTGGAACCGCCTGTCAGCATCCCGCCGGAAAACATGCCCGAAAACATGCCGGAGAGTTCGCTGCCGGAAGAAACGCTGCCCGACGCGCCGCCGGCGGAGTAAGTCGCTCGTGGAAAAAGGCGCCGGCGGCTTAAGTCCGCCCCCCGTCCCGTCATTCCCGCGCAGGCGGGAATCCGGTGCCCACGCGCTGGTTTCTTGCCCTCCGCTGGATTCCCGCCTGCGCGGGAATGACGAAGGACAATGTGAGCCTCGTTCGTGAGATGCCTCGTGAGATGCTTCGTGAGATAGAGTTGTGGCTTGAGCCGTAGCGGCGCGCGCATGCGATCTAATTCTCGTCATTCCCGCGCAGGCGGGAATCCAGTGGCCACGCTCGCCCCATTGCGTCACCTTCCCCCCGTCATTCCCGCGTAGGCGGGAATCCAGTGGCCACGCGCTGGTTTCTTGCCCTCCGCTGGATTCCCGCCTGCGCGGGAATGACGAAGGACAATGTCAGCCTCGTAGGTTCGCGCGGTCACACGCCTTTGTAGCTCAGCAGCGGGCGCAGTTCGCGCTCGATCCGGGTTAAGTCGCGCTGGGCGCGCATCACCGCCTGAATATCTTTATAGGCCGACGGCGCTTCGTCGCGCAGCAGGGCCGCTTGGCGATGATCGAACCACACGCCTTGCATCTCACGCTCGAGACGCCGCACGTTGATTTTTTTCGACGCTTCGCCGCGGCTGCAGGCCCTCCCTGCGCCATGCGAGCTGGAGCAAAGCGCGGACACTTCGCCGCGCCCCATGACGTGAAAGCTGGCCGACCCCATCGAGCCGGGAATCACTCCTGGTTCGTCTCGCGCCGCCGACAGGGCCCCCTTGCGGTGAACCCAATAGGCTTGGCCCGCATGGGTCTCGCGCCGCACGTGGTTGTGGTTGGAATGGATCAGCGTTTCGCGATTCGCCACCACGCCGAACAACTCAGCGAGAATGCGCTCAACCGCGGC
>DASRSE010000108.1:0-27124 GCA_035656655.1 Pirellulales bacterium | reverse complement strand
ATTTTATAGCCGTCCGCGGCGCTCACTGGTTTCGAGCACGCCAGACCCATCAGCGTATTGCCATAGGTCGGGGTCATATAGATGCCGCTTTCCGCGGGCGGCCCGCCGAAATACTCCTCGACGGCGAAGCGGGTGAATTGCGGCGTGAACTCGGTCCCGCCGGAGAAGATGCCGGTGATGCCCGACGCGGCGACGCTGCTGCCACGTTTTTCCAACTCGGTCGCGAGCGATTCGAGCAGTTTCGGCGTGGTGAACATGCACTTGATGTTGTGGCCCGCGCCGAGAATCGTGAGGGCTTGATCAATGCAATGCTGCTTGTAGGCCTCGAGATGTTCCATCCAGCCTTTTTTGATCAGCTTCACGACCCACCGCGGGTCGAGATCGATGCAAAAGCAAATCCCGCCGCGATATTGGCACAAATGCTCAATCGCCAGCCGCAACCGCCGCGGGCCGGACGGGCCGAGCATGAGCCAGTTTGCCCCCTTGGGAAAATACTTTTCAGGCAACGTCTCGCTGAACATCTCGTAATCGGTCCAGTGGTCTTCGAGACAAACGCGACTCTTGGGAATGCCGGTGGTCCCGCCGGTCTCGAACACATAGGCCGGCTTGCCTTTGAAGCCCGCCGGAATCCAGCGATCGACTGGGCCGCCGCGGAGCCATTCGTCCTCGAACGCCGGAAACTTTTTCAGGTCGTCAAACGTCTTGACCTCCTTCAGCGGGTCAAACTTCAACTCCTGCGCCTTGCCAAGCCAAAACGGCGAGCCCGTCGCCGGATTGAAATGCCACTGCACCACTTCATACGTCTGCTGGTCGAGCTTCGCTTTCGCGCTCGAAATCTTGGCCGCAAGTTCAGGAGTCGTTCCGCTCATATCGAAGTTTCTCAAGCAAAATAAGAGGATGGGAAGCAGTTCTAAAAAGGGGACTGTTCCGCCGGCGCTCGCGAGCGGCGTCTCCAGTCGCCAGCACGCAATCGCGCTTGCGGCGGCGCATACGCCTGGGGCAGGGAAGGTCAGGCAAGGTTGGCAGCCAGCGCGATCGAAGGATCGATCGGCAAGCCGTAAGAGGAACGCTTTGGCGCAGCAGACGGCTGCTCCAAAATAGCCGAACCGCTGAGAAAACTCAACCAAGCGGCGCGCAATTGCGGCGCAAAGGCAAGCCAGCCAACCGGTTTGCGGCGGGCGGGTCCGGTGAGCGCGCCGGCGCCCGCCCTGACGGGACGGTCGCTCCCGCGCCGCCCGCGTGCTCGCTCAAATCTGCCGCTCCTCGAGCGGCCAAATGGGTTGATCGATGGGCCCGCCGGGTTTGGCATGAAACGCGCCACCGGCTGGGGGCGCGGGCCGGCGACCAGCGCGTTAATAGGCCGCTTTCGCGTCGACCCCTCCGCGTTTGTTGTTTTGGAGTTGTTTCAGCCAGTCCGATTGCTGCTTTTGGATGTCGTTGTTGTCCTTATTCAAGTTGTCCAGCAGGCCATTGCCCAGCGGCTGTTGCGGCTTGGCGGCAGGAGTCGCCGCAGCCGCATTCGGCTGCGCGGCGGGAGGTCCGAGAACGGTTGACCCGCGGAAGAACGCATAGCGGCTGTTGTCGGCTTGCGCGATGACGGTCGACGTCCCGCGAATCGCTTCGGCCGTGAACACGCCGCGAAGATCGGTCGCGCCGGCCGTGAAATCGTGGTTCAAACTGCCGATCACCTTGACATGCACGTCGTTGACGTACTTGTCCTTCGTCGAATCCTTGACGGTGGTGCGGACTTCGCCTGATTGGCTGTCTTCTTGAACCTCGAGCGTCAACGGGCTGACGAGGACCAGCCCGCTGGCGAACAGGTCGCCCCCGCGGACCACGACCAGATAGGCGCCTTCGTCCTTCAGCGGCAGGTCGAGCTTTTTCGTGCGGTCGCGATAATCCTTGCCGTCGCCCAACTCGACCGTTTTTTCGATTTGCGGGTTGATGCCCGCGAGATTGATTTGCGTGATTCCGCTCAGATTGCGTTTGAGCAAGCTGAACTTCATCAGGTCGATGCGGTAGACCTTGACGTCGATGGCGGCCAAGTTGCGAAACTTCAGTTCGACTTCAGCCTTTTCGCCCGGCTTAATGGTCGAGACCTCAGGGAGGCTGATCGCTTTGTGCGCGAAGTATTCAATGGCTTCCTTGGCATCGCTGAAGCGATCCTCGACTTGCGAGTATTCGGCGATGGCCTTGGCGGCCTCGCCGAGGCTGTGATAGACCTGACCGAGGATATAAATCGCGGCCCAGCGGTTTGGGCTCTCGATTTCGCGGCCGCTTCCTTTTTCGATTCGCTTGTGCTCGGCGACTTTGCGGCACATCTCGAGGGCCTGTTCGTGATCGCCCAGCGCGAAGTGGCTGTAGCCGATGACGTACCAGAAACTATCGAGAAATTCGCTGTGCGGATAGCGCTGCGCGAATTTTTCGCACCGCGCAATCGCTTCCTTGTACGCCTTGAGCTCGAGCAGTGCGTTGGCCATCGAGAACGAAGCTTGATCGGCGGCCGGATCCTCCGGGTACGCGATCAAGAAATGGTCGAGCATCCCCAATGCGCGCTGGACCAGATCCACCCGGTTGATCTTCTTTTCGCGCAGCTTGGGATCGGCGGCGGCTTGCGGAGCCTTGGCGTAAACGCGCTGCGCCAAGGCATACGTCGCCGCGGCGACATACGGCTCGGGCGGATACTCGATCAAGAGGCGGCTCATCACGTCGGTGGAGCGCAGAAACTCTCCTTGCGAGTCGAGAAATCCGGCCACATTGCTTTCGCGCTCAAAGCTGCTCTCCAGCGTGGCGCGGAAAACGAGGAAGCTGCGCTCATATTCGCCCAACTCGTGATAGGCGGCGGCCACTTTCGTGATCTTCTCAAACGGAATCTCCGAGTCGGGCCATTTTTCCTTGATGATCTCGAAGTAGCGCACAATCTCCTTGGCCGGGCCCGTCTTCAGCCGAATGTCGAGCATCAGTTGGGCCACGTTCTTGTACACATTCGGCTCGACGTTCCATTTGGCGAGAAGGGTCGACAAATGTTGCCCCGCCGCCGCGTCGTCATGCTTGGCAAATTCAATCTTGCCCAGCTCGAATAGTTCTTGCGGCGTCAGTTGATATTCGTCCGCGCTCTTGCTGCCTAGCGGCAGCACGGTCAGCGTGCGCGTCGCCGACACGGCCAATTGGTCCGGGCGATACGCGTTTCGCAAGACGGTCGGACCGACTTTGTACACTCCCGGCGTGTAGCCATACACGTCGAATTGAATCGGCTCGATATGCGTGCGGCTGCCAATGTAGAAGGTGATCGAGCCGGGGTTGATTTCGTACCGCTCAAAGCCGCCGTGAATCGAATTCTCGATGACCGTCGTCCCTGCCGGCAGCGGTTCCGTAACCACCAGATATTCGATTTGATCCTCGGGCGTGTTGCCCGGCAGCGCTCGCGACATTTCTAATTGGACTTGGCCGCGCTTGCCGACGGGCAACTGCGTCAATGGATTGCGGAAGGAGGCATAGCTGCCTTGCAAGATGCCGAAACCGCGTGGCACCTCCTTGCCATCGACTTCGAGCGGCGCCGGTTCATAATGGCGCGTGACGTACCAATCCTTGGTCGTGCTTTTCAATTGATCCGCCGCGACGAATCCGCCGTAAATGCACTCGAACGTGTAGCGGCCGCGGCCGGCAACTTGAAAATTGATCCGCTGCTTGCCTTTGTTCAAGAACTTGGCTGGAACGTCGAGCGTCAAGGCGCCCGTGTCCTTATCGATGTCGATCGCTTTGACCTGATTGTCGTTGACAAACACGGTCAACGTATAGTGCTGCTGGTCGAAGCGGCTCTTCGCGAACCAGGCGCAGACGGCCTGCGCCGCCGGGCCGGTTGCCTTTTCCGGCGACCAGCGGTGGCCCGTCCGATGGGCCATGAGCCAATCGATCTGATCCTTGGTCGCCGCGGCGTCGGGCGTGACCGTCTCCAGCGCCAACGCATAAAGCGCGTGCAACTCGGTCGCCGAATCGCTCCACGGGAGCGAGCCGAGCGCCGCCATCCGGCGCGTAACCGCATCGTCGAGATTGCGGTCTTTCAACAAAGCCAAGAGTTCCTTGGCCATCGGCTTACGATCCATCTCGGCAAACGCCAAGATCAAATGGAGCAGCGCGCCGTTGCTCAGCGCGGTGCGCGAGCGATAGAGCCGATTGGCGAGCGTGAAATCGCCTTGGCCGGCCGCCGCTAGCGAGTGCAGCAAGATCGCCTTCGTTTCGTAGTCGGTTTCCGCCGACTTGGAGATCTGGCTTTGCAGATAAGTTTCCGCCTTGGCGAGCGCGTCGTCAGAGACGGAGTAGCCTGCCTGCTTGGCGAGATTTAGCGCCCACACGGCCCGCGCCGAAGGGAACCGCTGGCTCTCTTTGCCGCGGCCGGTCCAACTCCAGCCGCCATCGTCTTGCTGCGACGAAACGAGTTGGCTGACGCTGGCGCGAATGCGGGCGTCCAGCGCGACGCCTTGCGGATTGTTCGCGTCGCGAGTGGCGCCGATCAGTTTTTGCAATGCCAAGGATGCCATCAGGTCGCCCGTCGAGACGTCCAATTCACTCGCCACGCGGGCCGCTTCCAGTTGGCACCACGGCCCCGGCTCGAGCACGATATCGAGCAGGCTCTTTTCGACGGTCGGGCCGATCAGGATTTGCAGTCCGGGGGCCGTCAACGGGAGATCTTTCGGCCCTTCGATCCAAGCCGTCATGTCGCCGGTCGCGGTTCCGCCGGTCGCCGCGAAGACCGGCAGCCCATAGGGGCGAATCGGAATCGAGCGGCGAACATGATCGACCGTTTTCGCTTGGTCGCCGCCGGAGACGGTCAACTCAAACGTCGCGCCGATTTCCGGATCGGTGCTGGCGGTTTGATTTTCCGGCCGGTGAATGGCCATTTTGAAAGAGAGTTCTTCGATCCCTTTCTTGGCAACCTGCAGCGACTTCTGTTCTTCGGTTGACTTGCCGCCGATCGTCGTCTTGAGCGTCACCGCGATCGTGCCGTGGTCCAGAAGTTGATTGTGCACGGCAACCGTAATTTCGGCTTCATCGCCATCGGTGAAGGCGGCGGGCAAGCGCATTTCACCAAACAACTCCTTCTTCACCTTCAACTCGCTGCTCGCTTCGCCTACCAGCGTCTCGGCGGTCACCCCTTTGGCGAGAAATCTCCAAGCGGTCGAATCCTCAGGGACCGTGAGCGTGAGCGTGGCGACCCCTTTTTTGTCGGTGAAGACGCTGGGATTCCAATAGCCTGTCTCTTGCGAACCGACCGAGGGGAGCAGCAGCGCGCCGGAGCGGTTCAGCTCGTCGGCCAGTTTTTGGACTTGGGCGCCTTCGGTCTTGCCGCCGAGACGATTTTGGAAGTTGACGTTGAATTGCGTCCCGTCGCTGAGGCAGACGATCACGTCGCGCTGTCCGGAGTTGTAGAAGTTGGTGATGTTCGAGGGATTCACCGCCAACGTATTGCCGTTAAAGTTGCCCCCGTTTTGCAGCGTGGCGCCGGCTTGGCCGACCACGCCGGAATACAAATTCGTCAGCGCCCCGGGCCGGTCGCCGTTCTGAAAGGCTTCGTTCGCGCTCTGGACCGTGGAATCGCTTTGCACGATGAGCGCGGGAGTTTGCATTCCTTGCGCGCGCCAATCTGCGCCGTTGCCGTTTCCTGGGCCGCCGGAGCCGAGGTATCGATTCAGGCCGGGCATGCCGGCATTCGGCTTCGCGCCGTTGCCTTGCCGAAGTTGTCCTTGAATATTCAATTGCTCCGGACTATATCCAGCCGGATCGTTGATTGCTTGTTGGTTCGCGAGAGTATTTTGGCCCTGCCCGCCGTTGTAGCCGTTGTAGGACAGGCTCCCCTGGACCGGGTTTTGCTGCCCCGCCCCCGATTGCGGAGGCGTGGCATACGGAACACCGCCGCCTTGCTCGCCGAATTCAACGGCCAAATCGGTCGGGCCGCTCATATCCATTCCGAGTTGTTCGCCGCCGGCCGCCATGCGCGCCGCCTCTTCTTTTGCAATCTCGACTCGTTCGGCCTCGGCCAGCAGCCGCGAATTGATCGGGCGCGTGCGCGGGTGGTAGGAGAACGTCACGCTCGAGGCGCTGCGAACCGCCGCCACGCGCGGCGCGCCGCGGAAGAATTCGTCGATCGGAGGCAACGGAGAGCCGAACCGATCCAAGAGCGCCTGCTCGATCATCGCCACGCTCACCTCGGCGGCGATTGGCTGGCCTTGCGGGTCGGTCGTTTTGACGACGACTTCAATGTCGTCGCCCGGCCGGATCTCGCCCGGCTGGTGGTCCTTGCGGCGCGTTTCCAAAGCCACATTTAACTCGCGCTGGACAAAAAACGGACTATTCGCCTCGTGAAAACGGACGATCGGCAGCTTTTTGTCCTTGGGGTCAGGCCGCGTGTCGGTCATCACATTAACTTCCAGATCGAAGTTGGGAGCGAGCTTGGCCGCCATGGGAATTGCCAGCTTGTTCTCGCCCGTTTTCAGATCGACCAATTTATAATCGAGGATTTTTGCCCCTTGCAGCGTCACCAGCGCCAAGGCTGGCGCCTCGCGCCAATGCAGGACCACGTCGGCCGTGTCCCCGACGTGGAACGTATGCTTGTCGGCCAAGATCCGCAGGCGGACGCGGTCCGAATCGTCGGAGATTTGGATCTGCGTTTCGCCACTGACCGGGTTTTCGAAGCGGTCGATGCCTTCCACGCGGAGCAAATAGGTTCCCCCTTTGGCCAGCTTCAGCGTTTTCCGCGCAACGCCTTCTTTGGCGTCGGTCGTCACTTCAAACTTATCGACTTCTTTCTCGCCGACTTTGCCGTCGATTGTCGTTTGCTCTTCCACGGTCATGGTCAGTTTTTGTTTGAGCGGCTTCCCCTCGGCATCCGCGGCCTTGACCGTGACTTCGAACGATTCGCCGGAGACAAACACGGGCCGAACCGTGCTCAGCGAAACGGAAAAGCCTTGCGTCGCGATGAAAAAGTTCTGCGTCGTTTGCAAATTGCGCTCGGGCAATGAGACGTGCAGCGGCACGACCTGGGTTTCGCGAAAATCGCGAGTCGGCAGCTTGAAGGGGATCTCGCCGTTGGCATCTGTCTTGGCCGTTTCCACTGGGCCGTCGGCCAGTTGATAGCGAACTTCGCGGTCGGCCAGCGGGGCGCCGTAATAGAACTTGGCCACGATCTTGCCTTCGATCGATTCGCCGCGGTAATAGATCTTGCGATCGACGTTCACGCTCAATTGGACCGGGTCGAGCTGATATTCATGAACCGAAAAACTCCCTTGGTAGGAGTGGTTGTTCAAATCATGCATGAGAATGCGATACTGGCCCACCGGAGCCGTCGGCGGCAAGACAAAATTGGCGTGGACGGTGCCTAGTTCACTGAGCGTCTGATCTTGTTGCCAGACGAGCCGATTGCGAACGTCGAAAACCTCGACCGTGAACTTCCGATCCTTGGGGATAATGTAATTGTCGTGCTCGACTTGCCGCACGATGCCGCGAAAATGGACCATCTGCCCCGCCCGATAGGCCGGCCGCTCGGTAAAGAGATACCCTTTTTCGGTCAGGCCTTGGGCGACGTTCAAGCCATTCAGGCCGACGACGTTCGAGGCGCTGTTGCCGTCGGCGATAGCGAACACGCGCAGATCGCCGGCGTCCTTGAGTTCTTTGTACGACTGCTGAAAAACGCCGTGGTCGTCGGTGTCGGCCTCGGCAAAAATCTGCTTGCCGTTGGATAAGAGCAAGTGGGCCTTAGGCCACGGGCGGCCGGTGCGCATGTTTTCGGCAAAGACGAACAATTCGTCGCGCGAGCTTTTGGCGATCAGATCTAGATCGGAGCGAATGATCATCGTCGTCGCTTCTAGCGTTTTGCTGCTGACCGTCACCGCCAGCACGCCGGCCGCAGTCTCTTTTTCGCCGGCCGCGCGCGGCAGCGGTACGTCAATCTCGTTCTCGAACCGCTCGTAGTCGGCATATTTCGGAATTGCGAATTCAAACGTCTTGTCAGGATCGATCAGCGCGATGTCGAGCGATTCGACCCCGCTCGCGAGATGCATCTTGCGGAAATAGGTTTCCAGGTTGACTTTGTAGATGCGCACCGTCACACAATCGAGATTGCGGGTTACGACTTTGACTTTGGGGGTTTCGTTGGTGCGGAAAATCCGCTCGGTCGCGATGCTCAAACTTTTGGCGGTCAGCCGGCGAATCGCTTGGACCGCCACGGATTGCGCATTGGGCATCGTCACTTTCTTATACGCTTCGAGCGCCGCATCGAGCTTGCCGAGCTTGCTCTCGAGGGTCTGCGCGATCAGGACCTGGCCTTCGCCCGCCTCGGGCGCGGTGGGATAGGTGGCCGCGAGCCGCTTCCACGCGGCAATCGCCGCGTCGTACTCTTCTTGGGCAAAATCCATCTGGCCGAACGCCAGCAAGATGGCGGGATCGCGCGGGTCGAGCGGATATTTTTGCAAAAACTCCGCCCACACTTTATGCGCCGCGTCGTACTGCTTGGTCTCGCGCTTTTCTTGGCCGATCAAAAACTCGGTGTTCACGATCTCACGCTGCACGTCGCTCCAAGCGTGATGCGCAGGATGCTTGGATAAGTACTCTTGCCAAGCCGCCAGTGCCTCGGGGTACTTTTTCTGCCTTTGATAGGCGAGGCCCAGCAATTGCCGCGCGTCAGGCACCTCTTCGCGATCGGCGTATTTTGGATCGGCGAGAAACCGCTGCAGGCTTTTGACGGCGTCCTCGTAGCGGCCGCGATTGAAATAGCTCTGGGCGATTCGCAGATTCGCCGCGCCGGCCAACTTGTGCGCCGGATATTGGCGCAAGAAGGTCTCGAGCGAAGCCACTCCCAAGGCCAAGTCCTCATTCGAGCCAGGGTTGGGCAAACCATAGGTTTGCGACAGATTGAAGCTCGCCTCGGCCAGACGCTCGCTTTTGGAATCGGCATGCGCGGCGAGCAAGTCTTGCCAGGTCCGCCGCGCAGCGACGGTTTGGCCCAGCGCCAACTGCGCTTCACCCAGGCGGAATTGCGCTTCAATCTCGAGCTTGTGGCCGGGATGATCTTTGACAAAGGCTGCGAAGCGCGCGGCCGCCTCCTTGTGATTGCCCAACAATTGAAAGCAACGCGCGACCTGCAATTCGATTTCGGCGCGGCTGTCCGGCTTCGGCCCGACCAGCAGGGCTTGTTGATAGAACTCGAGCGCTTTTTGATAATTGGGCTGGACGAGCGGATCGGCCGGCTGGAAATAACTAGCCGCAAACTCGAGATAAATGTCGGCGATCTCTTGTTTGCGATCTTGCGACAAGAGGTACTCGACCTCCTTGCGATAGATCAACTCGGCGGCCTCAAAATCGCCCTTCCGCATCATCGAGAGGGCTTTGCCGAACCGGGCGCGCCGCGCCCACACGCTGTTGGGGAAGTTTTTTTCGACCGCGTCGAAAGCGGCCGCCGCCGCGTCATACTTCTGCTGCAGATGGAGCGCGCGGCCTTTGAGATACGTCAGGTAATCTCCCTCGGGAGGCTTAGCCTCGAGCGCCTCGTTCAACGCCACGACCGCCGCTGCATAGTTGCGGTCCTGCATCGCTTGACGAATTTTCTCAGGCACCTTGGGCTCGGTCAGCCGCGGCTCGTGCGATGGCTTCGGTTTGGCCGCTTTGCCATCGGCCTGCGCGGCGGTCGGCAGGTCGGCGGCTCGCACGCGAACTAGCGCCAGGCTCCAAAGACTGCACAGTAATCCGCTGATGAACAAAACCCGGCAGGCTGGTGGGGTGAGCCGCTGCATACAAGAAATCCTTGGAAGAGGGTCCGGAGAATCGGGGAATCGCACTGCGATCAGCGAGGATTCCTCCTTCGACGAGTTCCATGGCGAATCGGTTCCGTCGATTCGCCGTTCCTCGATAGAATAGCCACTTTTGGGCTGGAGCTGTGTAAATGGCTCGTAACAATCGGATTTGGGGCCGATGAGATCAGGCAGCTAGCTATGTCGGGTTGGGCGCACGCGGAGTCGCGGAGGCGCGGAGAGGGAAAGCTTGCCGTTTGTCAGTCGGCATTCGAGCTGCGGAGATCAGGCATTTCAAGGGAGGATGCTTCACGTCCGGCACGGAGATCTGCCTTCCTTCGTTCCCATCCTTCCCCCGCCCCGTCTCCGCGGCTCCGCGTGAGGCAATCCGCGCCTATTTTTTCGGCCCTCGATTCACGCGGAGTCGCGGAGGCGCGGAGAGGGAAAAAGTTCGCGGTTCGGCAGTCGTAATTCGAACATTGGCGATTAGGCAACTCAAAGTAGGGTTCTTCACGTCCGGCACGGAGATCTGCCTTCCTTCGTTCCCATCCTTCCCCCGCCGCGGCTCCGCGTGAGGCAATCCGCGCCTATTTTTTCGGCCCTCGATTCACGCGGAGGCTCGACGACGTGGACGAAGGCGGAGCGTATTTGTTGACGATGCGGCGCAACCCCTCTTTGAGCGTTGCCGCGCCGAAATTAATGAGCAATCCGACCGGCAGGTTTAATAGCCGAAGATACGTCAAGACTTGCTTGGAATGCACCGGAGCCAAGTTTTCCAGCGATTTTAATTCGACGACCACATTCCGTTCGACCAGCAGATCGGTTCGGAAGCCTTCTTCAAAGAGCAGCCCGTCAAATTCAAAGGTGACGGGGTATTGTCGCTGCACGTAGAGGCCACGACGCCCGAGTTCCTTGGCTAGCACGGCTTCGTAAACGGACTCTAATAAACCCGGCCCCAGCGTGGTATGAATCTTGAATGCGGCATCGACAATTTGGCCGGTGATCGCGTCCAGGTCCATGTTTGTAAGCCGCCTTCTTTTTTCTGGTTCGGAAGTTGGGTTGCAGGCTCACGCGGAGGCGCGGAGGGGGAAGATCAGGAAGAACTCAAAAGTGGAGCAAGATCCGTCGCGATGTTTCCAGAATGGCAAATTCATGTTTGTTCTTAATAAGACTTCATTCTTTAGGAATGGAATCGAGTTGTGTCTCGACCTTGATAGCAATAATCGCCATTTGCTTTCCGTCCTTCCCCCGCCGCGTCTCTGCGGCTCCGCGTGAGCCAATCCCGTTCTATTCCCCCGGCGCTGGACTCACGCGGAGGCGCGGAGGCGCGGAGAGGCAAGATCAGGAAGGAACACGAGACTCGGAAAGTGGGGCAAGATTCGTCGCGATGTTTCAAGAATGGCAAATTCATGTTTGTTCTTAATAAGACTTCATTCTTTAGGAATGGAATCGAGTTGTGTCTCGACCTTGACAGCAATGATCGCTATTTCGTCCTTCCCCCGTCGCGGCTCCGCGTGCGGCCAATCCCGTTCTATTCCCCCGGCGCTGGACTCACGCGGAGGCGCGGAGACGCGGAGAGGGAAAAGGCTCGCTGTTCGGCAGTCGGCATTCGAGCTGCGGAGATCAGGCATTTCAAGGTAGGGTTCTTCACGTCCGGCACGGAGTTCTGCCTTCCTTCGTTCCCATCCTTCCCCCGCCGCGTCTCCGCGGCTCCGCGTGAGGCAATTCGCACCTATTCCCCCGGCCCTCGATTCACGCGGCTCCGCGTGAGGCAATCTATCCTAGCGATTGCAACGCTTTCCAAACCTGCGGGGGCGACATCGGCAACGTCCGCAGCCGCGCGCCGGTCGCGCGATAGATCGCGTTGGCCATGGTCGCGACCGGCGGCACAATCGGCGTCTCCCCCACGCCGCGAACGCCATACGGATGCGACGGGTTGGGCACTTCCACGATGATCGTTTCAATCAGCGGAACATCGAGCGCGGTCGGCATCCGATAATCCAAGAAGCTCGCGTTCTGCATCCGGCCTTGCGGGTCGAAGAAATATTCTTCGTTTAAGGCCCAACCAATTCCTTGGGTCGCGCCCCCTTGCATCTGACCTTCGACATAGCTCGGATGGATTGCTTGACCGGCGTCCTGCACGACCGTATAGCGGAGAACGGTGGTTTTGCCGGTCTCCGGATCGACTTCCACGTCCGCAATCTGCACTCCGAAGCCGTTGGTTGAACCGGTCGGCGCCACGGTTGCGCGGCCGACGATCGGGCCGCCGGTCTCGGGAATTTTTCCGGCGAGTTCTCGAAAAGAGATTGACTTGCCGTTCATCTGAAATGCGCCCTCGGCAAACGACACCGTTTGCGGGTCGCACTCCCAGAGCAGCGCTGCGCGCTCGATCATTTGGCGGCGAATGTCCAGACCGCATTCATAGGCCGCCAGCCCGGTGGCGAACGTGACGCGGCTGCCGCCGGTGACGTCGGTGTAACCAACCTGGTCGGTGTTGCCGACTTGGGGCCGTACCGCGGTGGCCGGAATGCCGAGGGTTTCGGCCAATTGCATGGCGATGCTCGTGCGCGAGCCGCCGATGTCAGTCGAGCCCTCCATCAGGGCGACGCTGCCGTCGGTGTTGACGGTGGCCGAGGCGCTCGACTTCAAGCCGATGTTGAACCAGAATCCGGCCGCGACGCCGCGACCGCGATTCGGGCCGCTCAGCGGAGTTTGATAATGGGGACTGCGGCGAGCTGCTTCCAAACATTCGACGAACCCGATCCGCGGATAGACGGGACCATCAACGCGGCGCGTTCCCTCGCGGGCGGCATTTTGCAAGCGGAAGTCGAGCGGGTCCAGTCCGAGCCGTTCCGCCAGTTCATCCATTACCGTTTCACAAGCAAAGGCCGCCTGGGTCGCCCCCGGCGCGCGATACGCTTGCGTCTTCGGTTTGTTGTCGCAAACGTCATAGCCATCGACCTTAGCGTGTGGAAACTGGTAGCAACTGAAAATGCACATGCAGCCCGGCCCAATCATGCCGCCGGGATACGCGCCGCAATCATAGGCGAGCCACGCTTCGCCCGCCGTCAGCTGGCCGTCTTTTTTAGCCCCGATCTTGACGCGTACAAAGGAGCCAGGCGTTGGGCCGGTCCCTTCAAAGACCTCGTCGCGATTCATGACCATCTTTACCGGCCGGCCGCACTTGCGGCTTAAGAGCGCGGCGATCGGCTCGAGATAGACGGCGATCTTGCCCCCGAACCCGCCGCCGATTTCGGTCGGCACGACCGTGACCTGCGCGACCGGGATTTGCAGAATCTCCGCGGTCTGCGCCCGGGCCGGAAACGCGCCTTGTGTCGAGGTCCAAACGGTGAGGTGGCCATCGGAATTCCACAGCGCCGTCGCGACGTGCGGTTCGATGTAACCTTGGTGGACGCTGGCCGTGCGAAATTCGCGTTCGATCACGACGTCGGCTTCATGAAAGCCGGCGGCCACGTCCCCTTGCTCAAAGTGCAAATGCTGCGCGACGTTGGTCGGCTCGGCGCCCTTTTGGCCCATCGCATCGGTCCGCAGATCGTCATGCAGCAGCGGCGCGTCCGGCTTCATCGCGTCCAACACCCAAGTGACGTGCGGCAGAACTTCATACTCGACCCGAATCGCTTGCGCGGCGGCCGCCGCTTCATGGACCGAGCGCGCCGCGACCGCCGCGACCGCATGCCCCTTGTAAAGCACCTTGTCGTGCGCGAGACAATTGCCCCCCAGATGCGCCATGTTCACGGCCCCTTCACCCAGGTCGGCGATTTTATCCTTCAGATCCGGCAGGTCGCGGCTGGTCACGACCGCCAGCACGCCGGGCATCTGCTCGGCGGCCGAGGTATCGATGCGGACGATCTTTGCATGGGGGTGCGGGCTGCGGAGCATCTTGCCGTGGACCAAGCCCGCCATCTGCACGTCGGCGCCGTAGATCGCGCGGCCGGTGACTTTGTCCACACCGTCGTGGCGAATGGGCCGCGTTCCGAGGACTTTGTATTTGCTCATGGCATCTTCTCCTGGCAATTGGCAAAAGTGGATCGCGAATCGAGCTGGACTGCGACGGTCGGACCGCGCTTATTTCGTGCGGATGGCGAATTGGCCCGGAGGGGCATCGACTTTGGTTCCGTCGGAAAAAGTCGCCGTGCGGTCTTGCGCGTCCATGTTGTAGACGACATAAGTATGTTTGCCCTGCTGATTGAACACGGCATAGAGCGGCTGGTCGCAGGTGATCGAACGATCGACTTGGCCAAAGTTGGCAAGGGTGTGCAGCCAGAGATAGGTGTTCGCTTTGGAATTGCCCGCCTCGGGCTTGAAAGAAGCGGCCTGAGCGTCGAATTGACGCAGGGCGTCTCGCGGATTGGAGAGGGCGCGATACATCCAGATCATGTCGGACCAGTCGTGCCAAGTGGCGGAATTCGGATCGAGCTTTTTGCGCCGCGCGAGATAGTCGTAGTTTTTCTCAACATAGTCCGGATAGAGTCCCAGATACAACGAGCCGCCGTGGATGGGCAGCCAGTTGATGGCGTGAATCGCCTCGGGGCTGGCCGAAAACCAGGTCGCGTAATCGGTCTTGCCTCCCCAGATCATGGCCGCCGTCACCGGCTCGAATTCGGGCGGGCGGTTTTCGTGCCGCACGTCAAACCAATAGGCGTTGATCGCCGACAGCTCGGTCGTGAAGAGATAGATCCCGCGGTCGCGGAGCGCCCGGTTGCCGGTCGCCTGTCCCCAGAGAATGAGTCCGCACCACGCATTCATCGCTTCGGACGACGACTCATTGTTATTGCCGTCTCCAAAGAGCGCGTGGCCGCTGGCCCAAGAGTGGCCGGCATATACGTCGAAGCAACGCAGAAACGGAAACTTTGGCTCCGCGGAATGCTCCGCCGCCGGCCGCTCGCCGCTGGCAATGTCGTCGATCAACAAATCGACCATCCCGCCCCAATGGTCAGGCTTAGCCCAGGCCGGATCGCGGCGCGCAATTTCCGCAGCCGCGCGGATGAAGTAGCCATAGTGAAAGTGGTGGTCGTTCAATTGCTGATCGCTGCCGTAGCTGGCGGGGTAGCCGATTAGCGTGTCCCAGTTGCGGTTAAAATAAAACTCGCCGGTGGCCTTTTTGTCCGTCTGGCGTGGCTCGGCCGAAAGCCAGCCTTCCAGCCGGGTCCGCAAGCGGTCGCGAAAAGTTTGCTCCGCGGCGGCGTCGCCCGCCTGTTCGGCGATAGGGATCAGCGTCGCGAGCTTGCCGAGATACTTGCCGTCCCAGTAGGTGTCTTTCAGGCCAGGCGTTTTTTCCGCCGCTTCTTCGGATAGATATCGGGTTAATTGCGCCCGGTCGATCTCTTTGCTCACCGGCAGCGACGGGAGCACGCCCGGAAACGTGAGCGTCGTGGTGAATTCCGCGCCAGCGCAGAGTTTCATCTCGCCGCGCACGGAATTGTAATGCAAATCAAGCAACGTATTTTTCGTATTGCGCCATTGATGCGGATAGAGGGCCATGAGGACGCCGGTCTCGGTTCCTTCGCGCGGAATTCCGCGCACGCGATAGGTCGTACGCACCAAGCTCCCCTGGGGCTCATATGACCATTCGACTCGGCTGTCAGCCACGTGCGTATAGGCGTACTTCTGAAAGAGCGCCAACGTCTTTTCAGATTGCTCTGGCAAGACGGCGAGCGAGAAATAATGTTTGTCGGGCGAATTGTTGCGGAGCGTCTTTTCGTCAACGATGGTCCAGGTCGAGCCGCTCGGCCCAAACAAACCATAGGCGTGGCCGTTGACCGTGATGCCAAGAACGGCGGTCTGCGCGCTTCCCGACCAGATTTGGATGGCCTTGCCGGAGGTGATCAGCGCGCTCCCGCCGGCGTAGTCGGCATAGACGAAGGGTGAGCCATGTCCGTAGGTCACGCTGAGCTGTTGCGCCCCGCTGGCAAAGGCGGCCGTTACAAACCAATCGCTGTACTTTTCCACCCGCGCGTCGGGAAACTGACTTTGCGCCGAGTGGCCCAGGACCAGGTCTTCGTGTTGCGCCGGCATGCTGCCAAAAATCGTATTCTTGCTGGCCGCGAGATGGGGATACGCGATCTGCAACCCTTGCTTCGTGGCGAGGACGGCCAACGGGTGCGGAAATTGCGCATCGGAAAAGTCTTTCCACGCGAGCGAACTCCACCAGCGATTGGTCGGCATCGGCGGTTGAAAGCCTTCGACCGCAAAATACTTTGCCGGCGGCTCCTTCGCTTTCGGCGGCAAGACGGTGGTATAGCTTCCCAAGCCGACCTGGACCACGTCGGCCGCAAAACCGAGGGGCGCGGTTGCGAGCGCGATGACCGCCGCCGCGAGCCAGTGCGCCGCGCAATTTTGCGGCCGGGCGCGGCAGACCAACCGCCGCGCCAAGAGCCGAAGAGACCTCAGAAAATCGAGGACAGAAGCAGCGGGCCGCAGCGCCCCGCGAGCGCGGTGATCGAGGTTCATGCGATGGGAGCCAGTTTTAAGAATGAGCCGCCGCGGACCGCTGCGAACGCTCGCCGCCGGCAGCTGGAGAAGAATGCGGCGCGGCGGCCGCCAGTTGCTCGGCCGCGGCTTGCACCGAGCGGACGATCTTGTCATAGCCGGTGCAGCGGCAAAGATTGCCGGCCAGGTCGAAGCGGATTTCGTGCTCGCTGGGCCGCGGATTTTTTTCGAGCAAGGCCTTAGCCGCCACTAAAAAACCCGGCGTGCAAATTCCGCATTGCAGCGCCGCCCCTTCGAGAAAGCACTGCTGCACCGGATGCAAATGGCCGGCCCGGGCGATCCCTTCGACCGTTTCGATGTCGGCATTGTTGGTTTCGACGGCCAACACCAGACAACTATTCACCGGCACCCCCTCGAGCAAGACGGTGCACGCGCCGCAATTGCCATTGTTGCAACCCTCCTTGGCGCCGGTCAGGTGGAGCGTATCGCGCAGCGCCTCGAGCAAGCTCTCGCGAGCCTCGCAGAGAAAATCGTGCGTCTCGCCATTGATCGTCGCGCTGATGTGATGTTTTTTGCTCATCGATTTTTTCATCCTGGGCGAAGCCTCCTGTTCTTCGGACGACCCAAATACGCGGCGCTGAACTGCACGGCGCGCCGGCTGGCGTCTCGCGCAGTTCAGCACGCGTTGTGACCGTCAGTTCTACAATTCACGAATCCAGATGTTGCGGAACCTCACCGGGTTGCCGTGAAATTGCAGTTGCAGTGTTTCCTTGGCGGCATGCGCATTGTATTCCGGCGCGTGGTCATACGAGGTGGTGCCTTCGATCTCGGTGTGGTTTTGCACGAGCACATTGTTTTGCAGAACGGTTACATAAGCCGGCTTTTCGACTTTGCCTGCCTTGTCGAACTTCGGCGCGGTGAAGATGATGTCGTACGATTGCCATTCGCCCGGCTTGCGGCAGACATTCACCAGCGGCGGGCGTTGTTTATAGACGGAGGCCGCTTGGCCGTCGAAATAGGTCGGGTTGTTGAACGAATCGAGAATTTGGATTTCGTAATGTTCTTGGATATAGACGCCGCTGTTGCCGCGTCCTTGGCCATTGCCGGAAACTTTTTCGGGTGTGGCCCATTCCAAATGCAGTTGGCAATCGCCGAATTTCTGTTTCGTGTGAATGCTCGTCTTGGCGGCCGTCGCCACGCCGTCCGCGACGATCCATTTGTCGCCGTCGGACCACTTCGACAAGTCCTTGCCGTCGAATAGCACGATGGCGTCCGCCGGCGGATTCATTCCTTCGCCCGGTTGAACCACCTTCGGCTCGGGCCATTTTTTCCCGCTGACATACTCATTCGCGGCATACGCCAATACGGAAAACAGCACGGCGACACAACTGGTCAAAACGACAAAGCGGCGGGACATGGGTGGGAACTCCTGGCGGATAAAACAACAAAACAGACAAAGCGGGATCAAGCTCGAACCGGCGGCACGACTCGCGGCCGACGCAGCCGCGGGCCGCGCGAAACGGACCGCCCTCTTCGCGATCCGTGCGGCCGCGCGGCAAGCGGGCGGCTCGCAGTCGAGTCGCTTGGCGATTATAGTTGGATTCTTCGCAGAATACACCACCCCGTTGCTTTGAGCGCCTATGAATGCTTCTTTTCCGCTCGTTGCGAAGACGGTCGCCGGGCTGGAACAGGTGCTGGCCTCCGAGCTGACGGCGCTGGGGGCCACGGCCGTGATGCCGGGCCGGCGGTTGGTGAATTTTACGGGCGATTTGCGCCTTCTCTATCAGGCGAATCTGTGCTGCCGCACGGCGATCCGCATTCTGCGCCCGATCGGCCAGTTTTCCGCCGCGAGCGAGCAAGATCTGTATCGCGGCGTCCAAGCGATCGAGTGGCCAGAATGGCTCGATCCGGAGGGGACGCTCGCGATTGATCCGATCGTCCATAGTTCGTTTCTAACGCATTCGCTGTACGCGGCCCAGTTGACCAAAGATGCAATCGTCGATCAGTTTCGCGCCCGCTTCAATGTCCGGCCGAGCGTGGATCGCGACGACCCTGACCTGCGAATTAATCTGCACATCAACCAGAATCAGGTCTCGCTCTACGCGGATTCGTCGGGAGACTCGCTCCACAAACGCGGCTACCGAACCGGTTCGACCGAAGCCCCGCTGAGCGAAGTTTTGGCGGCGGGCATTCTGGCATTGGCCGGTTGGGACCGCGCTTCGCCGGTGGTCGACTTCATGTGCGGTTCAGGAACCTTTCTGATCGAGGCAGCGCTGGCCGCGCGTCAGATTGCGCCCGGCCTGATTCGACGCGAGTTTGGCTATATGTGGTGGCGCGACTTCGACGAAGAACTGCACCGCGAGTTGCTCAAAGAAGCCAAGGCGAAAAAAGCTCCGGCGCTCGGCTTTCCGCTGCTCGGCGGCGACCTTGACGAAACGGCGCTTGAGATTGCGCGGGCGAACGCGCGGAAGGCTGGCGTGGAACATGATATTGCCTGGGAGGTCGCCAACTTCGCCACGCTCCGCCCGCCGGCCGACTCGGGCTTGCTGGTCACGAATCCGCCATACGACGAGCGGCTGAAAGCGGCCCGTATCGGACTCGTCTACCAACGGATTGGAGAAGTGCTGAAAGCCCATTGGCGCGGCTATCGTGCCTTCATCTTCACGGGCAATCTTGAGGCGGCAAAAGAAATCGGACTGAAGCCCGAGCGCAAAACCTTTTTGAAAAATGGGCCGATCGAGTGCCGGCTGCTCGAGTTCAATTTGTGGAAGAAGGGGCCGGCCGTCACGGCTCCGACCTCCAAGCGTCGCCGCCCGGAGGTTGCGGTGGCCGCAGAGCCTCCCATCCTGGAGCCTCCGGCAACAGAGTCTCCTGCAACCGAGTCTCCTGCAACCGAGTCTCCTGAAACAGAGTCGGCCGAGTTGAAAACGGCGTGGGCGACGCCCGGAGAAGCTCCGCCGGCCGTTCGCGCCACGCCGCCCGCCAGCGCGGCCAGTGACGCAAAGCTCGCGGCCGAACCGGCGAGCTTGCAATCGAATAAAGAAGTCGAACATGAACCAGCCGGCCCCGCGAGCGATTTCGACGATCTCGACGAAATCGGCGAAATCGAGCAATCGTCTCCATACGATGAGATGCCCGACGACGATCTGACCGACGACGAAGAAATCGAGTTGGATGAGGCCGACAACGACTCTCCTCACGCCGAGCAGCAACGCAGCACGCCGCCCAGGCCGCATGCGAGCTCGCCGGCCTCCACAACCGAGCCGTTGCCGAATGAAAAGCGAGCGGGCAGCGCCAGCGGCGGTGCGAATGTCGCCCGCAGTTGGGCCGATCAGGCGGCCGCGTTCCGCAATCGGCTCGCGCGGATGAGCAAACATTGGTCGAAATGGGCTCGGCGGCAGAACATTACCTGCTACCGCCTCTATGATCGCGACGTGCCGGAGATTCCCTTGGCGATCGATCGCTATGAGAACTATCTCGCGATTGCCGAGTACGATCGGCCCCACAACCGAACCGACCTTGAGCAGCGCAAATGGCTTGACCAGATGCTCGAGAGCGCGATGAGCGTCTTGCAAATTCCGCGCGAGCGCATTTTCTTGAAGCGGCGCGAACGGCAAACCGGCCGAGCTCAATATCAGAAGCAAGTGGTCCAACAAGCCGTCTTGAATGTCCAAGAAGGGGGCCATCGCTTCGAAGTCAATCTGTCCGATTATCTCGATACCGGCTTGTTCCTCGACCATCGGATTACGCGTGGTCTGGTTGAGCAAGAGGCGGCCGGCAAGCGCGTGCTCAATTTGTTCGCGTACACCGGCGCGTTTTCGGTCTACGCGGCGGCAGGCGGAGCCGCCAGCAGCGTCACGGTCGATCTGTCGAATACGTATCTGGATTGGGCCGCGCGCAACATGCAATTGAACCAGCTGGCGCGCCCCGAGCATGAACTGGTGCGCGACGACGCGCGCGAGTTTCTGCGGTATTATTCGCGCCGTAGGCAGCCCCTCTTCGATCTGGCGATCGTCGATCCGCCGACCTTTTCCAAGAGCAAGAAGACGGCGTTCGATTGGGACGTGCAGCGCGACCATGTCGAACTGCTGCAACTGGTCCTGGAGCGGCTTCAGCCGGGGGGCAAAATCTACTTCTCAACCAATTTTCGCCGCTTCAAGTTTCAACCGGAGTCTTTAAGCGGCATCACGATCCGCGAAATCAGCCGGCAAACCGTCCCTCCCGACTTCCGCAATCGGCGGATTCATCGCTGTTGGACGATCCTCAAAGCCGAGCCGCCCGCCGCCTAATTCCATCGCGTGGCGAGGATCGAGCAGCCTGTCGCAGGCTCGTCGGGCACTTCGCACGCCGCGGATCCGGTCCGCCGCGCGGCTGTCCTAAACTAAAACCGCGGATCTTCCCAGCGGCCGATGACGTTGCAGTGGACCAGCATCATCCAGGCCCCTTCATGCTCGCGCGGCGCGACGTTCGCAACCCGCGCGCGGACCAGCAGCAAGTTCGGCTTTTGTCCCAATTGCGCTACGATGTTCTCGCCGCGCGGCAGTCCGCGAATCAAAAACGAGAACCCGGAGCACGAAATGTCGAAAAACTGGACCAAGGCGAAGTCGAGATGGTCGAAGCGCATCAGCCCGTTTTCGTACGCAATGAGCTGCTTGTACGGATACAGATGCCGCGGGTAAGACTCCCAACCCGGTTCGGCAACCGCGGACTCGCGCTCGGCATCTGCCGCAGGCAACGACATGGCACACTCCACGGGGCGGCGACGAACGTCGCAGGCGATGAGGCCCCATTGAAAAATCTATGTCAATTCTGGCCGAAAGCAAATCATCTTGTCGCCGGTCCGCGCGGGGCCTCGCTCAACCGTTAAAACCGGCTCATGTTGCCAAGCCCCGAACGCCGAAAGTAGGAGAGCGAAACGTCTAATTAGCCTGTGCGATCGATTTCAGAAGGGATTCCGCGATGCCTTTGCATTTTCTCCGCTTTCGCCATGTTGCGTGGCTTGCTGTGGTGCTTTCCGCCGCTCCGGTCTGGGGCGCGGCTCCTCCCGCACCGACCGTTGAGCAAGCCTTGAAACTGGTCCCGATCCAAAAAGACGTGGAATATGACAAGCCGTCGGCCGAAGAAGCGGTCAAATGCACGCTCAAAGCCGAAAAGCTCGGCAGCCAAACCGGTTGGGTGCTGCGTGATGGCAACGGCATGATCTTGCGCGAATTCATCGACAGCAACGGCGACAACATCGTCGATCGCTGGTGCTACTATCAAGACGGCGTCGAGGTCTATCGCGACATCGACTCCGATTTCAATGGCAAGGCCGATTGCTATCGCTGGCTGAACACGGCCGGCATTCGTTGCGGGATCGACAAAAACGAAGACGGCATCATCGACTATTGGAAAGCGATTTCCGCCGAAGAGGTGACCGCCGAAGTCATCGCCGCGATTCGCACTAAAGACTTGAAACGGTTTGAACGGCTGCTTCTTACGTCGTCGGAACTGAAAGGGCTCGGACTGGCCGATGAAAAAGCCAGAAGCGTCGGCGACAAACTCGCCAAAGCGCCCGCGCTCTTCGCCGACCTGATTAAGACTCAGAAAGCGGTCACCGCCAAAACAACTTGGGTCCATTTTGCCGCCAACCGGCCGGGCATTGTGCCTGCCGGCACGGCCGGCTCGACCGCCGATCTGACCGTGTATGAAAATGCCGTGGCCATGACCGAAACCGACAACGCACATGGCCAAGTGCTGATTGGCACGTTGGTCAAAAACGGAGACGTGTGGCGGCTGATCGACGCGCCGCAAATCTCTGGCGACGGGGCGACGGAACTCGCCTCCGCCGGATTCTTCTTCGTTTCAAACACCAAACGGCTCGACAAGCCGGACGGGCTGAGCACGGCCCCGGCGGATGCGACGCAAAAGGCGATGGCGGAACTCGAAAAGATCGACGCTCAAATCGTGAAAAGCAGTTCGCTGAAAGAAAAATCCGAACTGAATGACCAGCGCGCCGGCGTGCTGGAGCAGGTGATCGATGAAGCGAGCGAAAAAGATCGCGCGCAATGGGTTCGCCAATTGGCCGATTCGGTCTCCGCCGCGGTCCAAAGCGGCGAGTATAGCGGCGGCATCGAGCGGCTGCGCAAGTTTCAAGAAAAGTTCGACAAAGTCAACCAAGATAAAGACCTGATGGCCTATCTGCGGTTTCGCACGATGACCGCCGATTACGCGCAATCGGTCCAAGCGCCGGGAGCCGACTTCGGCAAAATCCAAGAACAGTGGCTCGCCAGCCTCGAAAAATTCGTCGCCGACTATCCCAAGAACAACGACGCGGCCGAGGCCCTCTTGCAACTCGGGGTGGCTCAAGAATTCGCCGGCCAAGAGGAGAAAGCCAAAGATTGGTATGAACAAATCCTGGCGAACTTTCCTGGCACTGCGTACGCCAAGCGTGCCAGCGGCTCGATCGCGCGGCTGAATTGCGTCGGCAAGCCGATCGTGGTGCGCGGCAAGACGCTCGATAATAAAGCGTTTGATCTTGCTCAACTGCGCGGCAAGACGGTCCTGGTTCAGTACTGGGCCACTTGGTGCGAGCCGGCGAAAGCCGACATGGCGCAGTTGAAAGAGCTGCAAGTGAAATATGCGAAAGAAGGCTTCGCGGTCGTCGGCGTGAGCCTCGATAGCGAGGCCAAAACCCTCGGCGACTTTCTCCAGCGGAACAAGCTCCCGTGGCCCGTCCTCTACGAGCCGGGCGGACTCGACAGCCGCTTCGCCTACGAGTTGGGCATTCACACGCTGCCTACAATGATCTTGCTCGATGCGAAAGGCAACGTCCTCAACCGCAACGTCCACATCAGCGAGCTCGACACCGAACTGAAAGCCCAGTTCAAATAAACGCGGGTCCAATAAACCCGGCTCAAATAAACCTGGCTCAAATAAACACGGCTCGGCAAGTCAGCATGATTATGCTGCCCGCGGATGCCTGCCTTGCGGCGCCTCGCGGTCTGCTCAGGTGCAACAGGCTGCGTCAGCATGGACGCGATGCCAAAATAACGACGTCCGTCGTAATTTTGTCGTGTCGATATCTACTATGTGCTTGGCGAGATTGAAAAACGCCGCGAGGCACTTTCAACTGGCCATTCGGCGCCGCCGACGAACACTCGCTCGCCAACCAACTTGACCATGCGGGATCAAGCCAGCCGTGGTATTTCCGCCCGCGTCGGCCGTGAGCTCATTTCGGTCAACTTTGGCACGACTGCCTGCTGCACGTCGAAACCTATCCCGACGCCGGAACCGTCGTCCGTCATCTGGTTGATCCTGATCTATCGCACACGGCTGGCAACCTGCGCGAGTTGAGTACAACCGCCAGGGGGAAGTCATCCAGCAGACCGACCAAAACGGCACGGTTCACGCCTATTCCTATGACGGCCTCGGCCGCCGCACCGCCGACGCGGTCACGACGTTGCCGGAGGGCCTCGACACCGCGGTTTTGCGGATCGAAACGACGTTCGACGTCCGCGGGCTAGTAACCCAGGTCACCAGCTACGACGCCGCCACGAGCGGAATGGTGGTCAACGACGTGCGGCGGGAGTACAATAGCTTCCAGCAGTTAACCCGCGAGTATCAAGATCACGGTGGCGCGGTGGACGGTTCTTCGCTCCATGTCGATTACTCCTATGCCGACGGTTTGGCCAACACGAGCCCCACCGCCGTCTGCTTGAACTCGTCGGTGAAAGAACGTTTCCTGTGATGTTGTTTCCGCCGCGGCGGAAGGACCTACGGGCGCTGAATTGCTTATTAGAAGGACCTCCTGTTGAGACCATAATGCCGGCTCAACCGGTATTCGATATTCCTGGGCTAGTGTAGTGGCAGCCAAATATCGACCTTTATGATTCCCGCTGTTTTTCGGGTCCATTTCAATGGCATGCCACATAGGAATTCCGTCGTCATAAATCCCCATCTGATGGAGACACTACATAGCGCAGAAGACATTCCACAAGGTGCATTTAGCGAGCTATGGAAACCACTTCCAAATCGTCCCACTTGGGTGGCACAATAACAAACTAGACAATCTGGATCGGTTAAATTATGGACTTTCGCAATATCTTCGTTGCCGCTTTTATTATAAGTATTCCATCCTGCAATGGAGGATTTAACCTCGACAATTACAAATCTATGGTGCAATCAGGTTTTTCCCAAATTCCAGAATCGCTTGAAATTGAGCGACTCCTAGGAACTGCGGACCATTTCATTTCAAATAATGGTGGCGGCCTGCCGAGACAATGGAACACCGAAGTTTATTTTGAAGGTCGATATTCCCTGGCGATGCAGGTTGAGGTCAAAACAGATAATGCATCCACAACGATTACAAATGTCATCGGCACTCCAAAGTTTTATGTGCATGAAGTAAAACGTGTTACTGTTTCTGCCGATGGGGTGGTCCAAACATCGTTTCGCGACCAATGGGATTTTGGTATTGAAGAGTGGAAAAAGGTTATTGCAGCTAAAGGCGATTTTTCTGTGATTGGAATAAAGATATTACACAATCAGCCGATCAATGATTTTGACGCCTACGTCGCTGGACAGCGTCGCTCGCGAGTCATCGTTCGACCGATTGATCCTAAGGGGACGGAAGGAAAATAGTGTTGTAGGCAGGTGATTCGCCTGACCGCCGGCAATGTAGTCACCGACGTCCCGTGCCAAAATTGGATTTAGTTCAGCAGGTCAGGCGAGTCGCCTACGACGGCCTGAATCGCCGCGTGATTCGCCATAATTACGGTTCCGGATTTTTCACCGAAACGCGCCACTTCTACTATTCCGACAATTGGCAAGTTCTCGAGGAGCGCGTGGACGACGCGACCTACACCCCCGACCGTCAATTCGTTTGGGGACTGCGCTACATCGACGACTTAATCCTTCGCGATCGCAGTTTTGTTGCCACGCTGGATGAACGTCTCTACGCCCTGCAAGATGCCAACTGGAACGTGGTCGGCTTCTGCGACGATATCGGCGCAATGCAGCAACGTATCGCGTATAGCCCCTACGGCCTGCCGACTTGGCTGAACATCTTTTTCGACGGCGGCGACGACGACTTCCAATGGGAAACCCTCTACTGCGGCTACCGCTGGGACGGCCGCAACGACGGCAGTTATGGACTGTACCTGGCCCGAATGCGATATCTGCATTCAGTATTGGGGGTTTGGATTATCTTCGATCCCATTGGCTTCGGTGGAGGTTTGATGAACCTATCGAACTATTCTGGGACTTCCCCGCTGAATCGGACTGATCCGAGTGGCAATCAAACGGGCGGCGCATATTGGTATCCTCCATCCCCGAAACCTATACCGAACTATAATGAACCGACAACATTGACCGAGATTGAACGGCCCGGAGGCACTGAATGGTCGCCTTGGGAAAGAATTTCCTACGCGCGACTCGAAATTCGTGTGCGAGAATGGAGAAACAAAGGCTGGGATCTTGCGGCGGATTTACTGGAACATTTCCTGTTCGGACGCGCCACAGGAATTGTCAAAACACCGTATGACGTGTCGATTTACGCTGTCAAAGTGATGAAAGACGGTCAATTTTATTCTCATATGGTGCGAGAATTCAATCAGCAAGCACTTCGGCTCGGACAAGGTCCCCACCCACTGAAAGCCCAGCAACTCGAAGATGTGCACTTTTGGGAAGGCGAACTCTTTTGGGCGTTCGGGGGAGCCCGGGTGACAGTCGATGATGGCTCACTCGTCGTACAATGCGTGGATAATGAACTCAAATGGAAATTCACCGGAACAGTTAGGGTATTCGATTCATATTCGTTTAAACCGACAGGATTTCTTTGGCATCGGCTTTGGTTTTCGGATTATGCCGCTGCTAATCAACTTGAGGTAGATGCCACATATCCGAAATTTTTGGATCAGATGCGATTTTCATATATCCTTAACTATAGCAATGCAACACTGCCAGAAAATCCGTATCGCTAACGAATATCAGGCGGCCGCCTGCGATCGAATAAAGGCGAGTACGAATCGCGACATGGCGTCGCGTTAAGAGCCTGCGGAGTTCTCGTTAGAATTACGAATTATCGGTCCGCTGCCATGCAATGGAAACTTTCCGTCCGCAAAATGAAAGAGTAGAAATCTTGCCTACGCGAGTTTCATTAAAGACTTTGTTCGTCATAACAACGGCTATCTGCATTGTGACGGCTATTGGCAGCGCCATTTATCATCATGTCAAGAACGAATACACCTTTGAGCGAGTCCTGCAAGGGCATGATTCGTCCCTAGCGCTTCACTCGATCTCAATTTGGGGACAAAATCGGGGACATGAGATAGGCGGCATTATAGATGCTAGGAGTTGTATCTCGTATCTATCAAAACGAATCTGTGCGGCTACAACTATTAATCCATTTAAATGTTCGGGGCACGACTTAAGTGCAACGATTACCTTTGCGAACAATGAGAGGTGCGATATCATTATCGATCCGAACCCCGATGGAAGCGGGTTTGAATTGGATTTTCAGCCGATCGATTGGCTGAAGCAGCGCGATTCAGATGAATACTTTATCGCATTCGATGAGGATTGCCCAAAGGAGTTAGTTAATTTTATCTCGAAACTGGGACAACTGGAATATACTGGTGATCTACACTGAATTATTCCTCTGCGCCAAATGAAGTTCATTTTGAAAGCGGTTCAATATGATTCGCTTAAAAATGAATACAGCCGAGGTGAGATAACTTGTTGCCGGCGATGTCGTTAAAAAAAGGCTGGCTGAGTCGTATGCTCGAAAGAAGACGTTTACCACGTGCGCGGGCAGGGCAATCGAGTGTCGGGTCGCTGGTTCAATTATTGCATGGAGGTGCTTCCGGGAAAGTGGTCTCGCGTGAGATCGCGATGCTAGCAACCTGTTGGCCCGG
>DASRSE010000107.1:0-31255 GCA_035656655.1 Pirellulales bacterium | reverse complement strand
GTCTTTCAAGACGGCCGGATGTTCGCCGGTTCGCAGCACCATTTCCGCCGCGCCTTTGACGGTCTGAGCCGCCAGGGCGGCCGCCAGCTCGCGCGGCAGCCCCATCCGCACGCCGCCATCGGCCAAGGCTTCGATTAGGACATAGACAAATGCCGGCCCGGAACCCGACAGCCCGGTCACTGCGTCCAGCAATTTTTCGTCAACGGCTGCCGCATACCCGACCGCCGAGAGCAGCCGTTTGACCAGGGCGTCATCTTCCTCGGTCGCCTTAGGTCCCAGTGCATAGGCGCTGGCGCTGACGCCGACGAGGCAAGGGGTGTTCGGCATGACCCGCACGAGGCGGCAGCGATGTTCGATCCATTCGGCCAAGGTCGACAGCCGGACGCCCGCCGCAATGGAAACGAGCAAGTGCTGCTCGGTCAGATGGCTCTTGATTTCGCTTAAGACAATGCGGACCTGCTGCGGTTTGACGGCTAAGAAGACGACTTGGCTCTGGTCGACGACCGCGCGGTTCGACTGGGCCGTCTGAGCGCCTGGCACCAGCCGGTCGAATTCCGCCATCGCGGCGGCGATGGGGTCGGACGCGAATACCTGACCAGGCGCGACTAAACCGGCATCGACCAGGCCAAAAGCGAGCGCCCGAGCCATTTGGCCCGACCCGAGAAAGCCGATTGGTTGCGACGCCATGCGAACACCCACGATGTTGCGGAATTTCACTCCATGCTATGCCAAAGCGGTCCCAGGGACAATTGCCCTGGGCGGAGTTTGAGCGTCGAGGAAGGGCCTCATGGCGACCTTTTTTTGCCAAAACCGATCTGGACGCCCGCTGATTTTTTTGCGACAGTCCCGCCCCTTGTCTTCTCGGCTGCGAGCGCTGTTCTGCTTCGCGGCCGGATCGTGCCATTCGGCCTGCGGAGTTTGCGATGAACCAAGCGCGCCTATTTTCGACCTGCTTGTTTGGACTCGGCCTGTTCGGCGCGCTCGCGGTCAGCATTCCGCGTCGCAGCGCGGCTCAAACGACCTCCGCCAGCGGCGACGTGCAAACGATTCCGCTGATTAACGGCCGCCCCCTGGTGAATACGAGCGACGACGCCAGCGACTATCAAACGGTCGACGGCCGCCCGCTCAAGCAGCCCATCAGCGGCACCACCGCGCCGCAGCCCAGTTTATTCGACAAGATCGGCACGAGCACCAAGAATTTTTTCAAGCGCGTCGGCAATTTGTTCTCCTCGACCCCCGCCGATGGGTCGACGAACTCGAGTTTCGGGATCAAAAGGCCATCCACGGCCGCCAGCAATAATTCGATCAATTCGGCGGACACAATCAATCTGAACGGCAGCCAGATTCCGATTGGCTACAACGCCGATGGGACCAAGCGATAAAGCCGAATGGCGACCGGCTTTGCTTGTCTGTTTGACTTTAGCTTCCGTGCGCTGCGGCTCGAAAACATCACTTCCGCGGAACCTGATTCCGCCCATTCACGCTGCGAGGACATGTCCGATGAAATTGACCTTCCGGTCAGGCGCGTGGCGTCGATTGGTGATCGTGCTGGCGCTGGGCGCGATGAGCCTGAGCTTGATCGGCTGCGCGAGCGACCCCGAGCCGAAGCGGCCACAGACCGTCAGCGACTTTATCGGCGGCGTGCGTCCAGGCCGTGACCTGAAGCCTCAGTAAGCCACTCTTGCCGCCGCCGGCGCCCGGCTTGTTTGATATTCAACCGAAAGCACCATTTGCCATGAGCTTGCCATGAACCAACTGCTGCGAAATTCTATTCGACTCGTTGCGTCGCTGGCGCTGGCGACGAGCCTCGGCTGCTCCACGATGTCGAGCCGATCGGGCAACGCGAGCGGCGCCCATTCGACCCTCCCGGCCAAGCATGCGGTCGATCAGGGAAGCTCAACCGATCACTTCCCGACTGCGGCCGAGGCCGGGGTGTCGTAGCCGCCTGGTTCGCGACCGGGCCGATTCTGCGCGCGTGCGAGATGACCCGCGTTCCAAGCGAACCGTTCAAACGCACTTCGCGTCTCTTCGGCGACTTGCATTATCCGGACGCGGTTTCTGAGAAAATGCCGTGTTTTCCTCCCTAAGTGGGGGGCGGAATATCCGCCGCAGTCCGCATAACTCGGCGGCTTGCCGCAGAGAACCGCGCTTTCGCCGCAAAACCGGCCGACGCCCGCTGTCAAGCCAAAGGGCAAGCATTATCATGGAGCACTGAGTTTCACTCTCTTTGTTCTTGCTCCGAAGGCTCGGTTGTGCGGCTACGCGCTCTAGCCCTGGTTTTGGTGGGCTGCTGGATTTGCCCGCCAACGGCAATGACTGCCGACCTTGTGATGCCGCGTCAACAGCATCCGTGGGCTCATTTTGCGCCGGGAACTTCAAAAAAAGTCTCGGTCCTGACGCAAACGCTCGATGCCAAGGGCCAAGTCGTCGGCTCGAGCATTACCGAGACCAAGACGACGCTCGAGAAGGTCGATGACGACGGGGTCACGCTGCGCGTGGAATCGACCGTCGAAGTCGGCGGCAAGCGGTTCGATTCGCCGGTCCAAGTCGTGCATCAAGGTTATCCCGGCCAGCCCCAAGCGCAGTCGGTCGAGTTGAAATCGCTCGAACCCGAACCGGTCACGATCGAAGGCAAGCCAATCCGCTGTCAAGTCTGGCAAGTGAAGACAGAAAGCACCGACGGCAAGCGGCTTAGCAAGCTGTATTATTCCAGTGCCGTTGCGCCGTATTTGCTCCGCAAGGAAACGAAGCTTTCCGAGGCGTCTAATCCGCAGCAAACGCACGAGACGACGGTGGAAGTGCTCGCGCTCGACATGCCGTGTCGCGTGCTCGACGAGATGCACAGCGTCGCTTACGAGCGGACGACGACCCACAATGCCAAGAGCACGAGCACGACGGTCGCGGTCGTTTCACCCGACATTCCGGGCGGCGTTGTCTCGAGCACGTCGAAAGAGGTCGATGCTGCCGGCAAACAGGTTACTCGCAGCACGCTCGAACTGCTCGAGTACAATGTCGCGGGAGACGACACCAATCCTGCCCAACTCCGCTATCGCCGCTTGCGGCGCGAACGAGTGCGAGCGCGGCGCGAGCAAAACGGCTAAACTCGCCGAGGGTCAAGCCGGCCCAGCCGGCGGCCGCGGCGTGCTGCTCGCCTGGCAAAAAAAGCGACGCCCCAAGCGGGTTCTCAGCGCGCAGCCGGCTTGCCAGCCTTCGCCGAAAAGCCCTTACGGCATTTCAAACAGCGACTGGCTTTTGACGATCGCGTAATCATCCGGAAACGTGTGGAACGCTTGCACGAGCAGGCTTTTTTGCCGCGTTTCGATGTTGATGTAGCTGAGCGCGCCGAGGGCGATTCGCCCGCTCGAATCAAAGCGGTGCAACATTCCCTTCCGCTCGCCGTCTTGGGCGAGTTCTTGTTGAAACGACCAGAACACGCTCGGATCGACGGCCGTCTCCAACTGAAAGCTCATTTGATAGCGGCAGCCGCCGCGGGTGGTCAGCCGATCTTGCCGCTGGCCCTTCAGTTTGTGGTTCATCAGCCGCCGCAAAGTCGGCAATGGATGATGCGCGGCGGTCGCGACTTCCGTCAGCGTGATCCCGCCGTACCGCCAGTTGACGAGATGGCCGGCGCTGGTGATTTGAATGGTCGCGATGTTGTCGTCGCTGCGACGGATGGTGCGCGTCGCATGGATGTGAAACAGTTCCGGATGCAAGGCGCGGCCGTACACTTGGAACACTAATTCGGCAACCTTCGGTCGAACGGACAGCACGGCGACGGTTCCTTTCCGAGCTGGTTTTGGATGAGAGAACAGCACGCGTTGGGCCGCGTGACGAGTGCATTATAAAGTTCTCGTGAAGAGCGACAAAGGGCGATTTGAAACCTCGGCGGCAGAAAAATTATTTGTCGCGCGACAGGTCTTGACAAAAAAACGCGGCGCGATTTCTCCGACGAAATCCGAGCATTTGAAATGCCGGTGACGGGTCCCTCGGCCGACACGCGCGCCGATTTTCTGCTTGACAAAAACGCGCCCGCGCCGCGCACCGCGCGAAAAACGCGCAGGAGCGCCATCGCGCCGCCAGCCGACGCTGGTCGGACGGTCGAGTGATCGCGCGCGGCGCCCCCAAGTTGCCGCGCGGCGAGTGGACCAGCCGACGCGCGGATTCGCCCTCCGCCGCGGCGGCTTAAAAGAAGACGCCGACGATCAGGTCGTAGGCGGCGTGCGTCCCAACCGCGATGCCAAAACCGCGGAGCACGAACAGGATCGCAAACATCCCGCCGGCTAAAAACCGGAAGACAAACGAATACATCTGAAACGGCTCGCCGTGGGGCCCGACGTAATGGGCGGCGGAAAAGACGACGCTGCTGGCGAGCACGGCGGCGACGGCGGTCCACCGCGCCGGCCCAAAGAAAAAGCGCAAAATGGCCCCACACGCCGAGAGCAAAATCAGCCGAAACAGCACCTCTTCATAAATCCCAGCGCCACAGTAGCCAATAATCCGGCCGACAAGCGATTTGGTCGCATCTTCCAGCGCGACCGGAACCGCCGATTCGACGGCCGCGCGCGGCACCGGCAAGCCCCAGCGGCGCGAGACTTCGCCTTGCAACTGCGCGAGCCCGACCAGCAGCACGGCCCAGACGACCGATTCGCAGACCATTCCCGCCAGAACTTCGCGTGAAATGGTCCACGGCTCGTGCGTTAAGTGATGCCAGCCGAGCAAGATGCCGATCGTGGCCGCGGGCAGCAAAAAGTATTGCACGTGCTGCGCAAACCCCAGCCCATCGAGAAACTGCCGCAGCCAGACATCGGCTCCGTTGCGGACGGCTTCCGCGCCGAGCAACAGCACTCCCGCCTCATAGGTGAGCAGCAGAGGAAGCACCAAGGCCAAGCTCATCAGCGGCTGTCGCGAAATGCTCCCATAACGGCGAACCGAGCTCGGAGCGCGGGCCGGCGCATCGAGAGGGGCGGCCGGCTCCAATGTTTTTGCCCCCATGGATATCTCGCCCGGCTCGCGAACTTCGGAAACGAACGCCCCACCCCCTCTTCGGAGCGCGTCGCCCGCCAACTTGAATCCAGCCGCGGCGTCGCGTCGCGCCTTTCCCGAGCGAAACCGCTTACCACATCGCGAAAACCGCGCCGATCAAACCAAACTGTCCGAATCCGACCGCTCCCGCGGACCGCATGCCCGAGAAAATGGAGTTGGGCCGGTTGAAGCGCTTTGCACTTCGTGATGGCGATCAGGCAGCCGCGAATACGAACCTGCCAGGCGCGATGGCGTCACGGTTGACGCGAATACGATACATTCATACACTAACTGAGGTCGCGGCGGCTGCGGGCCATCGAGCCGGCTCTGCCGCTCAACCGCAATTCTTCGCCAGCCATCATCCTCGACCTTTTCATTTCCCATGGATTCCGAGCGATTGGAACCGCGCTGCGTGGGCCGAGGGTCGCATCTCGCGCCGCCGAACCGCTTCGAATCGATCCATGTCGAGCCGGATTGGGAGCAACTCGCGGCGGACGATGATTTGCGCGCGGCGGCGGGCCGCCCGGCGACCGAGTACCTGAGCGATACGTCCGAGACGATCGTTTCGGAAAACGACTCTCCCGACATTCCGTTTCGGTATAGCGTGAATCCATACCGCGGCTGCGCGCACGGCTGCGCCTATTGCTATGCGCGGCCTTATCACGAGTATCTCGGTTTCAATGCGGGGTTGGATTTTGAAACCAAGGTGCTGGTGAAGCACGAGGCGCCGAAGCTGCTGCGCACGTTCCTCAGTCGGCCGCGGTGGCAGGCGGAGCCGATCACGTTTTCCGGGGTCACCGATTGCTATCAACCGGCCGAGCGCGAGTTCCGCTTGACGCGCCAATGCCTCGAGGTCGCGTGGGAATGTCGCCAGCCCATCGGCATCGTCACGAAAAACGCGCTGGTGGTTCGCGACTTGGATTTGTTACGGGCGCTCGCCGCCGAAAACTTGGCGCACGTCAACGTGAGCATCACCTCGCTCGACCAGGAATTGACGCGCAGCATGGAGCCGCGCACCAGCGCGCCGGCCGCGCGGCTGCGTGCCTTGCGGATGCTAGCTGAGGCCGGAGTTCCCACGCGTGTGATGGTCGCGCCGATCATCCCCGGCTTGAACGATCAAGAGGTTCCGGCGATTTTGGCGGCCGCCGCCGCCGCGGGCGCGCAAGGGGCAGGCTACGTGTTGTTGCGCCTGCCGCTGACGGTAAAGCCCGTTTTTTTCGAGTGGCTTGAACGCGTTTTTCCCGACCGACGGCCGCGGATCGAAGCGCTCATTCGCTCGACGCGCGCAGGCGAACTCTATCAGCCGAAATTTGGCGAACGGCAGCGTGGGACGGGCGAATTCGCCGCGCAAATCGGCCAGTTATTTCGCATGTTCGCGAAAAAACACGGTCTCGACCGGCCGTTGCCGCAGTACGATTGCACTCGGTTTCGTCCGCCGGAAACCGCTCAGCGGCGGCTGTTCTAAAGATTGCCAGACGAGGGCGGCGAGCCTAAATTAAGGACGTTTTGGCTGGCTTTCTGCATCCGTTCCCTTTCACCTCACGGTTTTGATGTCGACGATTGCTGATGATGCGCTGGTGGCCGCGGTCCGCTTGGCTCTGGTATCCGGAGTTGGGCCGATTTTGCGGCAAAAACTGCTTGCCCGCTTTGGCTCGCCCGAACAGGTCTTGCAAGCCGCCCCCAGCGATTTGAGAGCCGTCGAAGGGGTCGGGCCGAAAATCAGCAGCGCCATCGTGGCGGCCAAGCACGAAGTCGACGCCGAAGCCGAAATCGCCCTCTGCCGCGCCCAGGCGATCGACATTCTGAGCGACGCCGATCCGCGCTACCCGCGGGCCCTGCGCGAAATTCCTGATCCGCCAGGCATTCTCTTCGTCCAAGGCGAACTCCGGCCGGCCGACGCGCTGGCGGTGGCGATTGTCGGCTCGCGGCACGCCACCCGCTACGGCCTCGAACAGGCCGAGCGGCTGGGCGGCAGCCTGGCCCGCGCCGGTTTGACGATTGTGAGCGGGCTCGCGCGCGGCATCGACGCGGCGGCCCATCGCGGCGCCCTGTCGGCCGGTGGGCGGACCGTGGCTGTGCTCGGCAGCGGCATTTTGAACATTTATCCGCCGGAACATGCCGAGTTGGCGCTTGAAGTGGTGCGGCACGGCGCGCTGCTCAGCGAAGCGCCCCCGCGCTCAATGCCGCTGAGCGGCGCCTTTCCGCAGCGAAACCGGATCATCAGCGGGATGACGCTTGGAACGATCGTCATTGAGGCGGCGCTGCGGTCGGGCGCGCTGATCACGGCGCGCCATGCGATGGAGCAAGGGCGCGATGTCTTTGCCGTGCCCGGGCGCGTTGACAACCGCATGTCGCATGGTTGCCATCGGCTGATTCGCGACGGGGCGAAACTGGTCGAGACGGCCGACGATGTGCTCGAAGAATTAGGCCCTTTGGTCGCGTCGGCCACGGCCGACTCCGGTCGCGAGGTTCATCATCCTGCCGAGTTGCTGCTGAATGAAGTCGAGCAGACGATCTTGGATGCGATCGATTCAGAATCCACCAGCGTCGAGCGGATCATTGCCACGACCGAGTTGCCGGCGCACCAGGTATTGGCGACGATCAGCGTGCTGGAGATTCGCCACCTGATCCAGCGCATCAGCGGCACGCAAGTCCGCCGGCGATAGCCGACTGCGGCGCGATGACGAGCGAGGTCTTGATCCGAGCCGGCGAGCCGCTGGTTCGTCGGCCGCTAACCGCTTAGCGTTGGCTCAGCGGCAGCAACTCGACGGTCACTTCGCCGCTGCTCTGCGCGTCGGCAGACTTGGCGCGATACTTGTAGGCGCGCTGCTGGTCGAGCGTCTCTTTGATTAGCGTATTGTAGTGGGCGAGCCGCTCGCGGCGCGGCTGATTCGCCAAGGCATCGGCATATTGCTGTTTCGTCCGGTTGAATTGATCATCCAGAAACTTGAACTTGGACTCTTGTTCGGCCGCCGTGACCGCGGTTTGAATTAGATCGCTTTGCAGCGACTGAATCTGATCGCTGCCGGCCGAGTGGACGGCTGCCGCCTGAGCGCGCGCCAATTCAACCTCGCTCAGGGCCAGGTCGTCCTTCGCGCGATCGACGGCGTCCGCGGAGACGCTCGCCGCCTTGTACGCCGTCATGAGCCGTTCCAGTTGAGCCGTGCGCAGCTCGATGACCTTTTGCAGGTTTTTCACGACCTTGTCGTCGGCCGCTTTCAAATCGAGGCGCTCGGTCGATTTCGCGATCGCTTGTTGGAGCGCCGCGGTTCGGCCTTTTAAGCCGACCAGTTCCAACTCGAACGCTTGCCGCTGCTTTTGCAGCGTGGCAATGTTTTCTAACAAGACGTTCGGCGGCAGGACGCTGTCCGAAGCGTTTAGGTCCTGTTGCAGCGCGGCGGCTTCATCTTGATATTCTTTTAGAGTCGCGGCTTGAGCTTCCGCGTCGCGAGCTTCGCTGCGGTGGCGGGCAGCAAGATCCGCTCGAATCGCCTCATTGAGCTTCTTTTGGACCGCTCCCGGCAAAGCCTTGGCGAACTTGTCATTTGCCGCTTTGAGATCGTCTACGCTAACCTTATGGTCGGTATCGTCATCGAGAGCCGTCGCTTCGAGCATGATGTCGAGATTCTCGAAGCCGTCAGGGCTGATGCGCGGAAAGCGTGGCGACACGCGAATACTGAGATGTTGTTCAGGGGACACAAACTTGCCGTCGTTCTGGCTGAAGGCGCCTTTTGCAGGAAACTGGGCATGGAAAACGGCCTCCGCCGCAGACCCGTAAATCAGACGCAGCAAATTGTCGTCCTTAACTGGATTATCCTGACTAGTCGCGAAGACGTAATTGTTAGCGATCCCTTTCAAGACGAGTTCGCCTTGATATATCGCCGACAGCTTATTCGGTTTGGTCGTCGCGTTTTTTTGGGCCTCCGGCTTGGTTTGCAGGTCGGCCGCGAACGCCGCGCTCGTGGCGCATGCCAATAGGCAAAATGCGACTGCGTGCCGGAAGCGCAAATTCAAAATCGCCAACATCGTGATCCTCCGTTCAATTCATGGCAGGCAATTCGCTCAGCCGTTGTTGAGCGATCTTGGCCGCATCGGTGTTAGGAAACGTTTGTAATACCGCTCGATATCCGGCGATTGCTTCGGCCGTGTGACCGAATTCTCGCTCGGCGAAGGCTGCTTGCACCAGGCCGACTTCCGCCGCCGCGTCGCGCCACTGCTGTCCGGACCGTTCGGCGTCGAGCGCCTCGCGCCGGCCGGCTGCCGTCTGCGGCGTCGACCGCGGCCGTGCTAATTCGGATGCGAGCAGGTTCGTTTCGCGCTCGAGTTGCCGAGCTTCGCGCTCGAGGGCCGCCGCCTCCGACTCCAACCGCGCCAGATCCGCCGGTTCAAGCCGCGCGGTGTGCGGTGTAGCCGAAGCCGAATTTCCGGCCGGCTTGAAATTCGCTTTTGACGCAGACTCGGCCTGCGCCACGGCGGGCGCCGATGGCGCCTCGAGACCCGGTCGCGCGTCGAGGCCCGGCCGCACGGCCAGCCCGCTCCAAGGCCGCAGAACGCCTAAAACGCCGACCAAGCCCACAGCGGCAACCAGCGTCAGCCGTCGAACGTGCCGCCGACGCCGTTTTTGAATCATCGCCTGTAGCGTGGCCGCGCCGCTCGCGGGCAAGAGCCGATCGAGAGTATCCGCTTGGCGCAGCAGGTTAGCGAGATCAGGCGTGTTCATGGCTTCGCCTCAGGAACCAAGTCTGCCGGCAGCAAGCCGGCCAACCGCTTTCGCGCGCGAGACAGCCGCGCTTCGACGGCATTTTTGTGAAGCCCCAAGATCCGCGCCAGATCGGCCACCGCCATGTCTTCCAGATAATGCAAAACGATCACCTCGCGGTCGCGATGGGGCAACCGGCGGACCGCTTGCCGGACCTGTTCGGCTCGCTCTTGTTGCACCAGGGGAACTTCCGCGTTCGCTTCTTCGCGGGCGAGTCGGCGAGCACGCCAGTCATTGAGAATCGTCAAACCGAGCAGTCGCCGGCGGCGCAAGGCGCGGCATCGATTGATCGCGATTTGCGTCAGCCAGGTTTGCATTTGACATTCACCGCGAAATCGCGGTAGTTCGTTCAGCGCCGTGAGGAACACGTCTTGCACGATATCGTTTGCGTCGCCCGACCAGCCCAGCAGGCGATCGACGAAGCGCGACAAATAGGCGTAGTGTTGCTCGACCAGCGCGGCGAGTGTCTGCTCGCCGCACATCGAAGCCGGGCGCGACGCGGCAACGGTCGGTTCCAAGAACGTGCGCTCCGCTACGATAAAGGCGTGCTCGGACATCCTACTGACTTCTATAAGAGTCGCGACGGAGAAAATGCTGACAGGCAAAAATCGCCTTTTTCTCGCAGGCGCAATCCTCCGCGGTCGAAGCGGTTGATTATAAAGGGAAACGGAGCTGGCCGAGCTCGAGAACCGGTCCAAAAAGTTTGCAATCGCGTCGCGGTCGCGATACGATTTTAAGTATGCGGCGAGCGTCCGCGTTTCTTTTCCAGCAGGGTGCCCAGCCCAGCCGGACGAAGCCCCCGTCCGTCCGGACGGCGACTTGGCCTGCGGAACGCGCGGCTCCGCCGGCGACCGGAGCGACTCCATGATTACTCTTCAATGCCATTCTTGCGGATACAAAATCCAAGCTTCGGACATGCTGGCAGGACAAGCCTCGCGTTGCCCGCGGTGTAAGCAGATCGTGCGCATTCCGAAGGAAAAGCCGCATTTGCACTCGCCAGACGATCCCGCTCCGCTTGCTCCGGCCGCCCCGGCCGTCGAGCCCACTCTCCTTGCGCCGGCGCCCTTGGGGTTGCGCGCGGAGCACCGATATCGGCCGCAAGAGGCCGTGGAGGGAGACGATCTTCAACTCCAGCCTTCGGCTCCGCCGCCGTTGCGCCGGCCGCCTGCGCGGATCTCGCCAGAACCGGCGGTGCAGATTCCCGATCCAGCGGCGGACTCGCCGGATGATGCCGATGAGTATCAGTTGCAACCGATTGCTCCGCCGCCGCTGCGCAAACCCGCCCCCGCGCCGCCGAAACGGGAGTCCAAAGAGGCAGCGGCCGCTTCCGACTCCAGCGAAGATTTGCGGCTGGAGCCTCCGGCGAGTCCGAACTCGGCAGCCCGACCGCCGCTGCGTCGCCCCCCTCCGCGTGCCGACCGATCGCATTAACTTCTCCCGGCGACGGGGCTTGCGGACGAATTTGCGAAATTCGCGGAATTTGCCGACTGGGCAAATTGCGCAGCTCGGCTCTGCGCCATTTGAAAGGCCTATTCGCAGTTGCTACGCTAAGAGGGTTCGCCGCCGAGGGGGACCGCTCTTTCGGCGGCCGCGGCGCGCTCCTTTCGACCGGCTGCCGCTGCTAACTTCCATTCAGGCGAGCACTTCGAGCGAAAGGAACTGACCGGCGCTCGAGGCCAAGCTGGCATATTTCGGCGTGCCGGTCAGCGAATAACTACCGGTGGCGACAGCCTTTCGGAAAGAATTTGAACGCGGGCGACAAAAGCCCGATGGATAGATAAGACGCCGTAGTTCATTGCTCAGGCCGCAGGAAGTCGGCCGCAGATGCGGGAGGGAGTCCGCAGAGAAGGGGCCGTTTGTCCCTTTGAACCGTCGATTCATTCCTTCTCGGAGTGTTGCGTACCGTGCATCTCGATTATCTACCCGGAACATTCTTCGGTCCGTCCAATCTCGTGGACCTGCTCCGCCACCGGGCAGACCATCAAGGTCAAGAGCGGGCCTTCACCTATCTGGTCGACGGCGAAAACGACGAGATCGTCTGGAACTATGCCGATGTCGACCGGCGGGCGCGGGCCATTGGCGCGTGGCTTCTGCAACAAGGGTTGCGTGGCGAGCGCGCGTTGCTGTTGTATCCAGCCGGCTTGGATTTTATCGCGGCCTTTTTAGGTTGCTTGTATGCCGGGGTGGTCGCCGTGCCGGCCTATCCGCCGCGCCGCAACCGGTTGATGAATCGCATCGAAGCCATCTCCGACGACGCCGAGGCGAAGGTCGCGCTCACGACCCAAGACGTTTGGGAACGCGTTCAAGGCGTGCTCGACCAAACGCCCGACTTAAAAGCGATCGCTTGGCTCTCGACCGATAAGCTCGATTTGAATCTGGCCGATCGGTGGCAGCGCCCGGACGTGCATGGCGATACGCTCGCCTTCTTGCAATACACCTCCGGTTCGACCGGAACTCCCAAGGGAGTCATGCTGAATCATTCGAACCTGATGCACAACTGCGCGCTGATTGCGTACGCGTTTGAACATACGCGATCTGGCAGCGGCGTCTTCTGGCTCCCCTCTTACCACGACATGGGGTTGATCGGCGGCATCTTGCAACCGCTTTACGTCGGCAGCCCGAACATCTTGATGTCGCCGATGTCGTTTTTGCAGCGGCCGTTGCGATGGCTGCAGGCGATCACGAAGTATCGGGCGACGACCAGCGGCGGGCCCAACTTCGCCTATGATTTGTGCGTCCGCAAAATAACCCCCCAAGAGCGCGAATCGCTCGACCTGAGTTGTTGGGGATTGGCCTTCAATGGCGCGGAGCCGATTCATCCGGAGACGCTCGACAAATTCGCCGAATACTTTGCTCCGTGCGGCTTCCGCCGCAACGCCTTCTATCCATGCTACGGCTTGGCCGAAGCGACCTTGATCGTTTCCGGCGGATATAAGGACGCGCCCCCGGTGATCCGCACCTATGACGCCAAGGCGCTCGAAAACCACCAAGTCATCGACGCCTTGTCCGACGAAAATGGCGTGCGACAACTGGTCGGCTGCGGCAACACGATTCGCGATCAACAGGTGGTGATCGCCAACCCCGACAAGCTGACGCTCTGCGGGCCGGATGAAGTCGGCGAGATCTGGGTGAAGGGGCTCAGCGTTGCCCAAGGCTATTGGAAAAAGCCGGCCGACACCGAGCGAGTCTTTCAGGCTTATCTCAAGGACACCGGCGCCGGGCCTTTCCTCCGCACCGGCGATCTGGGCTTTCTCCGCGACGGCGAATTGTTCGTCACGGGCCGCCTCAAAGATCTGATGATCATCCGCGGGCTAAACCATTATCCGCAGGACATCGAAGCGACAGTTCAGCGCGCCCACCCGTTGCTGCGTCCCCTCGCAGGGGGCGCGTTTACGGTCGAGCGCGGCGGGAGCGAACGGCTGGTGGTGGTCAACGAGATCGAACGCGGCCGCAATCATAATTTGCTCGAGGTCTATCAGGCGATTCGCCGCGACGTTTCCGCCGAGCATGAGTTGCCGGTGGAAGCAATCGTGCTGATCAAAGCCGGCAGCATCCCCAAAACGTCCAGCGGCAAGATCCAGCGCCACGCGTGCAAAGCCGGTTTCTTGCACGACGAACTCGAGGTCGTCGGCCAGTGGAAGGCGTGGGAGTCCGACGCCGCTGCAAAGGGCAAGTCGCCCGACGCCAAACCGGACGAGGTCCGCAAGACCGCGCCGAGCATCGTTGCGACCCCGACGCGCATCACCACTGCTGGCGCGGCCGCGACCAATGGCAACGGCAATGGCGCGCATGGCGTAAATGGCCAAAGCGACCGCGCGGAGCGGAGACCGGGCGGGGCGACGGCGCCGCGCAAGCCGACTGCCATTCCGACCGGAGTCGCGCTGCTTGAAACGGTCATGGATCAAGTGCGGCGAATCGCCAAAGAACGGGCAAAAAACCTGACGCCCGACACCTGCATTCTCGATCTGGGAATGGACTCGCTCGAGCGGATGGAGATTGTCGCCGCGCTCGAGGACGCGTTCGGCGGCCGCTTTCCCGAAAATGTGCTGCAAGACCTGCTCACTTGCCGGCAGGTGGCCGACGCCGTCACGCTCTATATGGGGAGCTCGTCCGCCGCGCCCAGCACCGACGTGCACTACGCGAGCTATGATGACATTCCCGCCGCGAATTATGATTTCAGCCGCTTTCCCGAGTATCAAAAACTGAAGCAAACGCAGCAAATGCTGTTGGCGACCGGGGCCAAGAATCCGTACTTCCACGTCCACGAGCGGGTGACCAACGATACGACCATGATTGGTGGCCGCGAGCTGATCAACTTTTCGAGCTACAACTATCTCGGCATGTCGGGCGATCCGATCGTTTCCGCCGCGGCCAAGGAAGCGATCGACCGCTATGGCACCAGCGTCTCGGCGAGCCGCGTGGCGTCGGGCGAAAAGCCGCTCCACCGCGAGTTGGAACGCGGCTTGGCGGACTTTCTCGGGGTCGAAGACGCGATCGTCTATGTCGGCGGACACACCACCAACGAATCGACCATCGGCCATTTGTTTGGCCAAGGCGATCTCGTCTTGCACGATTCGATCGCCCATAACAGCATCGTGCAAGGCTGCATCATGTCGGGAGCCCGGCGGCGTCCTTTTCCGCACAACGATTGGCAAGCGCTCGATCAATTGCTGACCGAGCTGCGCTCGAGCTATCGCCGCGTGCTGATCGCCATCGAAGGCGTTTACAGCATGGACGGCGACTATCCCGAGCTGCCCAAGTACATCGAGATCAAGAAAAAGCACAAGGCCTTTTTGCTCGTTGATGAGGCCCACTCCGCCGGCGTCATGGGCCCGCATGGCCGCGGGATTGGCGAACATTTCGAGATCGATCCGAGCGATGTCGACCTGTGGATGGGGACGCTCAGCAAGACGTTTGGCAGTTGCGGCGGGTACATCGCCGGGACGAAAGCGCTCGTCGAATACTTGAAATATACTTGCCCAGGCTTCGTGTTCAGCGTGGGCATGTCGCCGGCCAATGCGGCCGCCGCCTTGGCCGCGCTGAAGCTTTTGGAAGAAGAGCCGGAACGGGTCGCGCGGGTTGTCGAGCGGGCGGCGCTGTTCCTCAAATTGGCGCAGGCGAAAGGGCTCGACACGGGCAATTCGCGCGATTCGGCCGTGGTGCCGATCATCATTGGCAACTCGCTCATCTCGTTGCAGCTTTCGCAGGCGTTGTTTGGGCGCGGCGTCAATGTTCAGCCGATTTTGCATCCGGCGGTGGAAGAAAGCGCATCGCGGCTGCGGTTCTTTATCACCAGCGACCACACCGAGGAACAAATCCGGTTCACGGTGCAGGCTCTCGTCGAAGAGTTGGCGAAGCTTGACCCGGCCTATTTTGAACGGCGGCGCGCGATCATTGCCGGCCGCAACTGGCACGTATCGCCGCTGAAGTCCTGATTGGGACTGTGCTCCGATTGCGCGCTGCCGCCCGCGCTTATTTCGGCGGCTTCAGATATTTGGCTAAGAAGGCGCGCAGCGGCAGGGCCAGCTCGGCCGTCTTTTGTGGCGTGAAGCCATGGCCGCCCCCCTCGACCACGGTGTAGGTCACGTCGGCGCCGGCTTTCTTGAGTGCGGCGGCAAAATCCGCGCTCTGAGCAATCGGCACGATCGAGTCTTTCGTGCCGTGGGTGATCATGATCGGGGCGACATGCCGCCCGACATAGGTCAGCGGGCTCCCTTGCTTGGCCAATTCCGGATGTTTGATCGCCGGGCCGCCGAGCAGCTTGGCAATCGGCGATTTCACATCTTCATCCGCTCCGGCGAGCGCCGCCAAGTCGGTCGGGCCAAACCAATCGACGACGCATTGCACCTGGCTCGATTGGTCCGCGTTGCCGAGCGTCCCCTCGAGCGCTTTCACTCCCGCGGTGGTTCCGAGCAACGCCGCCAGATGGCCCCCGGCGGAAGCGCCGAACACGCCGATATGGTCGGGATCAAGGTGGTACTTTTTCGCGTTGGCGCGGAGCCACCGAATGGCCGCCTTGCAGTCTTCGATCTGGGCCGGAAAAACCGCATGCTGGCTGAGTCGATAGTTGATGCTCGCCAGCGCGTAGCCGTCCGACAGCAGCGGCAGCGCGGGCGGGTTGTCCTTGCTCCCTTCTTGCCACGCTCCGCCATGAATCCAGACAAGCACTGGCAACGGGACGGCCCCGGCCTCTTGCGTCGGCAGATAAAGATCGAGTTTTTGGCGTTCGTGGCCGTGGGCGACATAGGGCAGATTGCGCTCGATCGTGACGTTCGGCAAATCGGCCGCCGCGCCGACCTGGATGGTGCACGCGGAAACAATGGCCAGTGCCCAGAAAACTGCCTGATAAGTGCGAAACATTGTGAGACCCGATTTGCGAATTGCAGAAGTTTGGTTTATACAGACGGCACAGCGCCGCCCAGGTCGGCGGGCCGCTTGGCGCCGAGGGGTCGGCCGCCGAAACCACGCATGGCCGCGGACCCGCCGTTCCTCATTCAATGCGAATATCCTTAATCTAACGGACTCGAGTTGGTTTACAAGATTCTTTTGCCGGAGCGACCATGCCACGCCTCACGTTGCTTGCGCTGTTGTCCGCGTTGATTGCGTTGGCGGCGATTTTGGATCGGGCCGCAATGACCGTCCATGCCGCCGCGCCGAGCGATCGGCTGAAAATCGAGTGGCGCGATGATTATCTCACCGTTCGAGGGGCTTTTCCCGGCGGCGAAATCCGCATCCATTATCTGGAAGCCTACTGCCGGCCCGGCTCGACGGATCGCGACTGGAAGGAAACGGTCATCGGCCACAAAAGCGAGCTGGTTTCGGCCGCGGATGACGGCTCGGAAATTCGCTTGCTCGATCGACTGAGCGATGGCGTGACGGTCGACCATCGGATTGTCGCGAAGGCGGATGAGGTCGATTTTCAATTGAGCGCGAAAAATCCGACCGAGCATGCATCGCAGGCGACTTGGGCCCAACCATGCATTCGGGTCGACAAGTTCACGGGCTGCTCAACCGCCGATCAGGCCGCCATTCAGCCGAAATATATCCGGCAGTGCTTTTTGTTCATCGATGGCAAGCTCACGCGGCTGCCGACGGAGCCTTGGGCCGACAAAGCCCGCTATCTGTATGGCCAGGTTTATTGTCCGGCGCAGGTCGATCGGCACGACGTGAATCCGCGCCCGCTGAGCACGCTGGTGCCTTCGTGCGGGCTCTGCGGTTGTTTTTCGGGCGACGAGAAAACGATCATGGCGATTGCGTGGGAGCCTTATCAAGAAGTCTTTCAAGGGGTCGCCGTTTGCTTGCACGACGATTTTCGGATTGGCGGGCTGAAGCCCGGCGAGACGAAATCCATTCGCGGCAAGCTGTATGTGGTCCCGGCGGATGTCAAGAAGCTGGTCGCGCGGTTTGAGCAGGATTTCCCAGAGCAAACGAGCAAGAAATAAGCCGAGCGGCGCTAGCGGCCGGCCAATCTGCCGGCCTGCGCTCACGGCGCGAACGGTCGGCGAACGCCGACGGCGAACGCCGACGGCGCGGCTTGGCGCATCGCGGCGGTTGAATTGTCCTATTCCGCGGAGGCCATCACGGCGGCTTTCTTGCGCGATTCTTTCCGCCGGTCGTGCTCGCTCAAAAGCACCTTCCGGAGCCGGATTTTGTCCGGCGTCACCTCGACCATCTCGTCTTCTTCGATATATTCCAAGGCCGATTCGAGCGTCATTTCGCGCGGCGGCTTGAGGATAATGTTGCGGTCGCTGCCAGATGCCCGCATGTTCGTCAGCTTCTTTTCTTTCGTCGGGTTGACATTCATGTCGTCCGATCGCGCGTTCTCGCCGATGACCATTCCTTCATAAACCTCGTCGCCCGGCGCGACGAACAGGTCGGAGCGGGCTTGCAAGCCGTCGAGCCCGAAAGCGACCGCCTTGCCGGCGCACATCGACACGAGCACGCCATTGCCGCGGCTGGGAATCTCCCCTTCAATCGGTTTGAAGGCCTCAAAGCGATGGTGCATGACGGCGGTCCCTTGGGTCGCGTTCAAGAGCCGCGTCCGCAGGCCGATCAGTCCGCGGGCCGGAATGCTGAACGTCAGATGCACATATTCGCCCCGATGCTGCATCGCCGTCATTTGGCCGCGCCGCGCGCCGACCAACTCCATGATCGGGCCCATTTTATCCTCGGGGACTTCGACCACCAGCGATTCAAACGGCTCTTGGACTTCGCCGTTGACCTCGTGGGTGATGACGCGCGGCTTGCCAACCGACAGCTCGAAGCCTTCGCGGCGCATCGTCTCGATCAGGACGCCCAGATGGAGCAGTCCGCGACCCGACACCAGAAATTGCTCGCCGCCGGCCGGTTCCACCCGCAAGGCGACATTCTTTTCCAACTCCTTGGTCAGCCGCTCGCGCAGATGGCGCGTGGTGAGATACTTGCCCGACTTGCCGCACAAGGGAGACGTATTGATGCCGAAGACCATTTGCAGGGTCGGCTCATCGACGGTTAGCCGCGGCATGGCTTTTTGGACTTCGAAATCGCTGATCGTGTCGCCGATCTCGACCGCGTCGAGGCCGACGATCGCCGCGATGTCGCCGGCGGTGGCGACTTCCACTTCGCCGCGGCCGAGCTTATCAAAGACAAACACCGCTTGGGCCTTGGCGGTGGTGACTTTGCCGTCGGCTTGCATCAGGGCGATCTGTTGTCCCTTGCGGATTTCTCCCGAGTATATCCGGCCGATGGCGATCCGCCCGACAAAATCGGACCAATCGAGCGTGGTGACCAACATTTGCAGCGGAGCATCCGGGACGATCTCCGGGCCGGGAACTTTCTCGAGCACCATGTCGAGCAGCGGATGGATCGAATCCCCCTTCACCTTGGGGTCGTGGGTGGCAAAGCCGCCGCGGCCCGAGGCAAAAATGTAGGGAAAGTCGTGCAGCACATCGTCGGCGCCCAATTCCATGAACAGCTCGAAGGCCTCGTTGAGCACCTCTTGCGGCCGCGCGTCGCCGCGGTCGATCTTGTTGATCACCACGATCGGCTGCAGCTTGAACTCGAGCGCCTTGGAGAGGACGAATCGCGTCTGCGGCAACGGGCCTTCGGCCGCATCGACCAGCACCAACGCCCCATCGGCCATCCGCAGCACGCGTTCGACCTCGCCGCCAAAGTCGGCGTGGCCCGGCGTATCGATCAAGTTGATCTTCACGTCCTTGTAATGCAGGGCGATGTTCTTCGCCAAAATCGTGATGCCGCGTTCACGCTCGAGCGGATTGGAATCGAGGATGCACTCGCCGACGAGCTGGCTGGCGCGAAACTCGTTGCTCTGCCGCAAGAGGCAATCGACGAGGGTCGTTTTGCCGTGATCGACGTGGGCGATAATGGCCAAATTACGAATGTCAGAACGACGCATGGCGAAACCCAAAGTTCTAGGAAAAAATTCAAAGACGACTCTGCCTCAAGGCGGAGTCGATGGACAGGACGCGAATGGCCTCGCGCGAGACCGTTCCAACAACAAGGCGAGCGGAGCTTGCCAAATCCGAGGGCTGTTCGCTTTCATCGGACCAGCCCGAGAAAGAAAACTCTCCCCGGCAGCCACGCGGGCGAGACCGGAAAAATCGGCCAGATGCACACCGGGCTTAAGCCCGGTCCGGCGGATGCGCGTTGTGCGCAGCGGTCCGACAAAGCGAAGAAGGACGGAGGTACGTCATGGCTTGTCTGCGGCGCGATAAAAGACTGGAAACCCGTGGAGACTCCCAATTCTAGGCCGGCGGCCGATTCGCGGCAACGGCAAATGAATAGTTAAATTGGGCAAACCGCACTGCGGGCGGACTTTTTCTCGTCGGCGAGCACTCGCCGCGGCCGGAATAAGGGTCGTTCGCCTTCCTGCCCCCTCGCTTTCCGCGAAGGGGCAGATTTTCTCTAAGATATTGCTCGGCGCTCCGTTGTTAGAGTAGCCGGGCGTTTGCCCGCCGAAGGATCCCCCCATGACCGAACATCGTCTGCCTATGCATGTCGAGCCAACGACGGGCGGCGCGATTGAGCCGTTGATTACGCAGTTCGAGGGGCCGCTGTTGCGGTACGCGGCCAGCGTGACCGGCGACTTGGAACGCGCTCGCGACGTCGTGCAAGAGACGTTTTTCGCGCTGCATCGCGAAATGACCGACGGCGCGCGCGGCCCCGTGAATGGGCAAATCGCCGCGTGGCTGTTCACCGTTTGCCGCCATCGGGCTCTGGATGTTCTGCGCAAGGAGCAACGCATGACCACGCTCGCCAGCGAAACCACCGAAGCCGCGGTCGCCCCAGAGCCATCCGCGACCGAGCTTGAACAGCGCGAGCTGGCGGGACAATTGCGACAGTCGCTTGCGCAGTTGCCCGAACGCCAGCAAGAACTCGTGCGGCTGAAGTTCCAAAACAATTTGAGTTATCGCGAAATCGCCGAAGTTACCGGACTAAGCGTCAGCAACGTCGGCTTTTTGTTGCACACCGCGATCAAGCGGCTACGCGCCGGCTTGGTCGAGCGCGAACGCGCTCCGTGAACATTGGGGGGCCGGTGCGGGTCCGTCCGGTTTGCTGGTTCTGGCGTGCTGACTTTTTTGACGAGGTGCCACGATGTTTCCTGACGGTTTTGATCTCGACGATCCGCGCTGGACCGCATTTCTGTTGGGCGAATTGGAGCCGGCCGAGCTCGCCGCTTGTCACCAGTTCTTGGATCAGAATCCGGCCGCCGCCGCGTCGCTCGCGCCAATGCGGCGCACGATCGAGCAACTGGCCAGCGAACTGCTGGCGGAGCCTTGCCCCGCCATGCTCGCGGCGCCGCGGCAATCGACGGCGCAACAACTCGAGCTGGTTCAGACGGCGCCGTCGGCCAAGCCGCCTAAGAAGCGAAAATACGCCGCGGCGATCAGCGTCGCCGCGGTCGCGGTCTTGTTCATGGCCGGCCTGCTGCTGCCGTCGTTCTCGACAGTCAGCGACAGCGCGCGCCATTCAAATGACAACGTCTTCTCCGGGCCGCCGGCGACCGGCGTACAGTCCAGCCAGCAGACAGTCAATTTGCTTGCCTCGCCCCATGTAGCCAACAATGGCAAACCTTATGTTCCGTCGCCTGCGATGCCGCGAGTCCGCGCGACCAACTCGTCGGTTGCCACTGCGCCGATGGACGCGATGGACCCCGATCCCTTTTCGCATCAAGCAGTGCTGCCTCACGGCGAGCAACTCGCGCAACCGGACCTCGCCACGGCGGCTTATTCCATCATCGAGTCGAACCCGGCGCGATTTCTGAATTACAACGATAATCCGTTCTGCAATCCGATCGACGCGCCGCTATCGACGTTTGCCGCGAACGTCGATACGGCTTCGTACTCGATGTTGCGGCGATTCATTCGGCAAGGTCAGCCCTTGCAGCCGCGCGGCGCGGTGCGGATCGAAGAGTTGATTAATTATTTTCCGTACGACGCGAGTTGGGCGCAGCCCGAGGCAGCCCCCCACAACCATGCCGCGCCGCCGCTGGCCTTACGGACCGAATTGGCGACCTGTCCTTGGGACCGCGACCATCGCTTGCTGAAAATCGACTTGAAAGCGCGCGACTTGCCCGGCGAGCGGCCGGCGAGCAATCTCGTCTTTTTGCTGGACATTTCGGGCTCGATGAATCCGGCCGACCGGTTGCCAATGGTTATTCAATCGCTCAAGCTGCTGCTCGAAAACTTGACCGAAAATGATCGCGTCGCGATCGTCGTTTACGCCAGCGACGTCGGCACGCGGTTGGAAAGCACCGCTTGCGACGCAGCCGGAAAAAAGAAGATTCTGACCGTCCTCGATTCGCTCCATTCCGGCGGGAGCACCAACGGCGGCAGCGGCATCGAGTTGGCCTATCAGCAAGCTCGCAGCCAGTTTATCAAAGAGGGGACGAATCGCGTCATTTTGGCGACCGACGGAGATTTCAACGTGGGCGTCACCGACACCGCCGCGTTGCTCAGCTTGATCCGCGTGCAGGCGAATTCCGGCATTGGCCTCACCGCGCTGGGCGTGGGCGACGACAATATCAACGATGCGATGATGTCGACGCTGGCCAGCCAAGGGCACGGAAATTACTACTATCTCGACTCGCTCAAAGAGGCGCAGAAAGTTCTGGTCGAGCAACTTCGCGGGACGCTCCACACCGTCGCCAAGGATGTGAAGTTGCAGGTCGAGTTCAATCCGGCCGAAGTGCAATCGTATCGCCAGATCGGCTTTGAAGACCGCCAATTGGCCAAGGAAGACTTCAGCAACGACGAAAAAGTCGGCGGCGACGTCGGGGCGGGCCAGTATGTCGTCGCCTTGTATGAGCTGGTCCCCGCCAAAGCAGCGGCGCGGCATCCGGCGGTCGACAACTTAAAGTATCAACGCCCCGTGAACACGACCGACGCGGACCACTCGGGCGAGTTGTTGACAGTCAAAATTCGCTACAAGGAACCGGCGGAAGACCAGAGCAAGCTGCTCGAAGCGCCGGTCCAAGACGAGGGGAAAAAGTTCGCCGCCGCCTCGAACGACTTTCGCTTCGCCGCGGCCGTCGCTGAAGTCGGCATGTTGCTGCGAAACTCGCCCTATAAAGGAGACGCGACCTGGGGCAGCGTGCTGGAAACGCTGCAAGGAGCCCTCGGCAATGATCCCGGCGGCTATCGCGTCGAATTGCTCGACCTGTTGCGGCAATTTACGCAGCAAACGCGGACCGCTCCCGCCACCACGCCGGAAGGCAAACTGGCGCCGTGAGGAATCATCGGCGGAGCAATTGAATCAACATGGTGCGGCTCCCTATTTCGAAGGCGGTAGATCAGACGTGTCAAAGTCAGTATTCAACGAACACGCTCCCGCTTCCAGATGCGCAAGTTCCGCGTCCTTAGCGGTAATTAGGTCGGAACTTATGAAAATCGATTTTAACCGCTTTGAACGCACCAAATTCAAGAGCCCTACTCGGGTTATTTTCTTTCCCCGCAAGCCGACCACTTCTATCTTTTGCAGTCGCAAGATAGCGTCTATGTCACGATCGGTAATCAGGTCACCATCTAAATGAATTGCTCGCAGGTTTTTCAGGTGTTTTAGATTATCGATGCGCATTTCCGTAACACCGCGGATTTGCATCAACATAAGTATATCGAGCTGATCAAGTCCTCCAATATTCGATAATGCGTCGTTAGACAAATAGCAGTTAACAATGTCCAACCTCCGCAGCTGCGGCAATTCTTGTATCGCCCGCAGCGATTCGTCCTCGATCTTCGAATCTCGAAAGCCGAGCCGCGTCAGTTTTTTGCAATTCCTGAGGTTTTTGAGGCCATCCCGCTTCAAAACGCAGCCCTCGATTTCGAATGACACGAGGTCCGCCATGTCTTGGAAAGCCACGAGCGTCTCGTCCGTGGCGCCGTCGGTGCCAATATCGACTCTTTGCAGCTTCTTCAAAACGCCAAGCTTTAAAAGCGACGCACTCTTGAACCGCGCGCCTTGAAAGTTGACACCGGTAAGGTCCGGGAGATCGCGGAGCACGTCTAATGCGCTTTCGTCCGGATGCGACTCCGACGTCCGATCCAAACGGGTTGGCTCTTTCGTTACCCCGTCCTTCTGCAGGTAGAATCCGGCGGACTCCAATCGCCGAATCGCATGGTCCTTGATCGTCTTTTGAATGATCGCGATTGTCTTTTTCGCGCGCATTTTAACTTCATGGTCATCCGACGTTTCCGCCAATCGCAGCGGTGCCAGCGCTTCCCTGCCTGTCTTCTCGAGTTCGCTTTGCGCGGCTTTTCGTTGGGAGAAACTCGCTGCTCCCAACTGCTTTACCAACTCCGCGATGACGGACGGGTCTTTCAAGCGCTCTTTCTGCGCGGCGTCCGGCTCGGCGGCCGCCAAAATGCCGCCGAGAAGCCAACTCGCGAACGCCAGCGCGAGCAGGCCACCAAATACGAGGCAATTTCTTGGGCGAAGAGAGAAGGTCGCAGCCAGCGCGCCGGCACGGCGCTGAAACGTCTTCATGTTGAATGCCCAGGGAAGGAAGGTGGAATATCCGACGAGCAAGAATAACTCGTCGGCGTCATGCACCGGCTGGTTGTTCACTCGGGTAATGATGTCGTTGCCATGCGGTGGAATATCAATCGCTACCCCCAAACATAGCGACCGCACCGAGCATTGCAACGCTTTTGCAGCCCAGTCTGCCGGACGGCTCAAAAGCGGCTTCCATTCGATTGAGCAACCGTTCAGCCGGAACGGCTCCTCGCGCGCGATCGGGACATTCAACAATCGCGGACGATTGCCTACCAGCGATCCTGCGTCCCAGGGGGTCGCGAGCCCGTTGGATACGTCAACAAGCTGCGTCAGCGCATGGTGGCGCTGCCAAATTATCGACGCCAGCCGTTATTCGGCGAGCCGCGCGGTGCGATGTTCCGTACGCGGCGAGGTTGAAAAACGCCGCGAGGCCCGCGAGGGCATTTTTCAACAGGCGGCTAGCGGCCGGTCACTTTCTTGACGGCCTTTTTAACCCCCTTCGCGACTTTCTTCCGCCGTGCCTTGCGGCGTGCTTTGCGCTTCGCCATCCCTGTCGCGACCTGTTCCATCAGCTTTTTGACCGGACGTTTTTTCGCAGCTTTTTTCTTGGCCATCTTCGACTCCTGAGGCTTGAGGATCCATTGACCGCGGACGAATGCCGCGCGGAGAAGGCGCGCCCGCATTGTAGAACCACCGCGCGAATCGCGCCTAGGTAATGTCAAATCGACGCGAATCTCCGCGCCGGCCGAGCAGCGAACCAAGTGGGCTCACCTGGCGGCGCGCTCCGCGGGCGGTGAGCGCTCCGCTGGAGCGGCTTACGAGGGGGAGTCGAGATACGGGTCTTGGCCCATCGCCAGATGCTGTTTCTTGCGCTCTTTTTCGTGATACATGAGAACCCGCCGATCGCGGAAGTGCCGCCGCTCGACGATCCGTTGGGCGCGCCAAAAGTAGCGCTGATATCGATCGAAACCGCGCTCCGAGTCCGCGCCTAGCGCATCGAGCTTTTTGGCACGCTCCGCGCTGAGCCCGTTCACGAGGATTTCATCGTCGAGGCTCAAGCATTGGCGAAAGGTGCCGGGGTCGCCTTGCCGGCCGCAACGACCGATCAACTGGCGATCGATCCGCGCGGAGTCGTGCAACTCGGTGCAGATCACATGCAGCCCGCCGATCTCCTCGACGCCGTCGCCAAGTTTGATGTCGGTGCCGCGGCCCGCCATGTTTGTGGAGACGGTCACGCGGCCAATTTGCCCGGCCGATGCGACGATTTCCGCTTCGGCCGCGACATGCCGCGCATTGAGCACCTGGTGAGCGACGCCGGCGTCATGCAGCAACTGCGAAAGGTGCTCCGATTTTTCGATCGAGCGCGTGCCGACAAGGACGGGCCGCCCTTGGGCATGCAGGTCGGCGACCTCTGCGACCACGGCGCGCCATTTCGCCTCGGCGTTGCCGAACACGCGGGTTGGCAATTGCTCGCGGACGGGGGGCCGATTGGTCGGAATGGAGACGACGCGGAGCTTGTAGATTTTGCGCATTTCGCGGGCCGAATTGGCGATCGTGCCGGTCATGCCTGCGAGCCGCTCGAACCGCTGGAAAAAATCCTGAACGGTGACGCGCGCCGCGGTGCCGGTGTTGACGGTGACTTGGACCGCCTCCTTGGCTTCGATCGCCTGATGAAGTCCGTCGCGCCATTTTCGGCCTTCGGCGAGCCGGCCGGTGAATTCATCGACAATGACGATTTCGCCGTCGCGAATGACGTATTGGGTATTGAGCATGAACGCGCGTTCGGCTTTGATCGCGCGCTCGGCGAAATCGTAGAGCGTCACGACGCCGACCGCATCCAGCTCAGGGGGCTTGGGGAGCGCGCGGACCAGCCGTTTGCCGTCGCGGGTCAGTTCGACGGACCGCTTGACCGGATCGTAGTCGTAGTGCTGCTCTTCGACAAACTGGCTCGCGACTCGCGAACTCCATTGATAGGTGTAAACCTCCGTTTTCTCTTCGTCGGTCGGCAACGCGCTAATGATCAGCGGCGTGCGGGCCTCGTCGATCAAGATGCTGTCCGCCTCGTCAACCAAGGCGAAATAGGGTTCGCGCTGCACCGGCTGGTCGCCGGCGCGGCTATCGGTTTGGCCGAGCATGGCGCCGATGAAGTCGGTCAGTCCCTCCTCGCGGCGACGGACCAAGAGCCGGTCGCGCAGAAAATCGAAGCCCAGCTCGTTGGCCGTGCTATAAGTCACATCGCACGCGTAGGCACGTCGCCGCGCGTCGGGCGACATTTGCGCTTGGATCACGCCCACGCTGAGGCCCAAGGCCTCATAGAGAGGCCGCATCCATTCGGCATCGCGCTTGGCGAGATAGTCGTTCACCGTCGCGAGGATGGCGCCTTTGCCGAGCAAGGCCGAGAGATAAAGCGGCAGCGTCGCGGTGAGCGTTTTGCCTTCGCCCGTCTGCATCTCGGCGATCGAGCGATGATGCAAGGCAATGCCGCCGAGCAATTGCACATCAAAATGCCGCATGTTGAGGGCCCGCCGTCCCGCTTCGCGGACCAGTGCGAACGCTTCCGGCAACAATTTTTCAAGCGGCTCCAGACTTTTTGCGCGATAGCGGAGCGAGAGGCTGCGCTTGCGGACTTCGGCGTCGGTCAGGGCGATCAGTTCCGGCTCGAACTCGCCGATGCGCGGCAGCCAGCCTTGCCATTGGCTCATCCGCCACTGCGACACCGTTTGCAAAACGCCCATGACTGCGACGCGCTTCCAAGTCAAGAAAAAAGAAATCGTGCGCCGGCCACTCTGCCGGTCCACGATTCATTGTATCGCCCGTCGCCATTTAACCAATCAGCCGCGTGCCGACGCGGGCCGCGGACAGACTTGGCGGCAGTCGCGCTGTCCTGTCCTGCTGACCCTCCGCCGCGGCCGCCAGCAAGCAGCTAGGGCACCGGCTGCGTCGGCGCGACGAGTGGAATATCGCGCTTCGGATCGACCGCATCGTACGTGGCCGGCCGATTCGTCGTCACGGTCGCGCCGCTCGGTTGCAAATCCGACATCTCAACCGCCGGCAAGGTCGTGTCCAAACGGCGCGGCTCCGCCAGATTCACCCCGCCGGCCGGCACGGTGACAATCGGCGGTCCGGCCGAGGAGTTTGAAACCGGCACCGTCGGCGCACCAAGCGGCCCGCTCGACCGCGGCGAGATCACGCGCACCAACGCATTCTCCGGAATCGCGGGGCTGGTCGGATTGTAGTTTTGGAGATTGACCGGCGTGCCGACCGCCGCCGGGTTGGCCGAGTTCGTCGCTACCCAGTTCGTCGGATAAGGCGTATATCCCCCATTGGACGCCGGGACCGCCGCCGCGCCGGCGGCCGGAGCATAGGGATTGCCCGTATAGGGCGAAAAGCCGTTCCCGGCTGGGTTCGCGTTTTGCTGCCACGCGAAGGCGTTGCGGTTTTGCAAATTGGGCGTGGTGAAGCCATTGGCGGGCGCTCCGTTCATCGAGCCCCTATTCAGCGGCGCGGCATTTGGCGGCGCGGTGTTCAGCGGCACGGTATTGAGCGGCGTTGTCGAGGGCGCCGGATTGAAGGGGCTGGCGCTTGGCATATTGCTCGGGGCCAAGCCGGTTCCGCTGCCCGGGCTGGTGTTCGCCGGCCACGTCGGATTGCTCACCGGGTTCGCGCTGAAGCCCGATCCATTGATCGGCGCCGGATTGAATGCCTGCGGATTGTACGAAGGCTGCCCCGCCGCTGCCGTAAAACCTCCGCCCAGCGCCGACGGCGTCGCCGCGCCATACGGCGGAGTGTTATACGCCGTGCCCATCGGGCGCGCCGCGTTATACGGAGCCCCGGCCGGGTTTGCCGGATTGTACGGCGCCGCGCCATAGCCCGGCGGATTCGTCGGCGGCGCCGCGGCCGGATAACTCTGCGGATAGTTCGGCGGATAGCCTGGATAACTCTGCGGATAGCCCGCCGGCGGCACCGCCGGAGGGATGGTCGCCTGCGGAACGGCCGCCGCGGGTTGGCCGAAGTTGGGCTGCATCACCGGCGGGCGATAGTTCGACGTATTGGGCGGGGTGTAGTAAGGCTGGTTGCCTGCCGGCGCGAAATTCGTCGCCGGCGGAGGAATCGTCGAGCGTCCTTGAAACGGATCAGTCGGCCGCGCGGTTTGACAACCGCCGACGCACAGCAGCAGGCCCCCCAGCGCGCAGACCGCCGCGCTTGGCGTCCATGCGGACGAGCTTCTCCGCGCAATCTCTCTTAGCCCAGGCCGGTCCATCGGCGGACTCCTTTTCGCGCATTTCAATTTGACGGCAAGATAAGGCAGAGCCGAAAAATAACCTTGTCTGCCAACGCACTCCCGCCGAGAGATCGGGGTGAGAGCCGTAGAAACAGCGCGGTTATTGATCGGCCGCTCCGAAGCGAGTGGCCGCCGGATTTGAGACCTTCAGACGAGACCCGATCGGCAGCGCGCACTGAATTGCGTCGCCGGGCAGAGTTTCTGCCCACGGCGCAACCGGCGCGCATCTTGACCGGGGGCGAAAGAGTAGCAAGTTCGGCCGGCCTGTCCAGGCCGATTTGCGAAAAACCGGACGGGCGAGGCGTCGCGATCGTGCGCTTTCGCCAGGTCCGGAAAAAGCTTGGCAAGTTTGCATGTATCGGTATAGTGGGAGAAATTGGGCAGGGCCGAAAAGCAAAGTCGTTTTCACCCCCCGCGATCTCTCGAAGCGGTTACGACGAGCGCGGGAGAAACGGCGAAGTTATTTGCGGGCGTTATTTGTCGGCCGGTCCCTGTTCACTTTTCTCGGTTCCTATCGCAACACGATCCGCTGGAAAATGGGCGCGGGCACAGCGTCCCGCTTCTTCGTCCTTCTTCCGACTCGCTGCCTCCGATGACTCCCGACCCTACGCCACAAACTTTGTCCTCTGACCGCATGCCGGACCCGTTGCCCACGGAAGCGAAAAAACCCCGGCGTCGCCGGCGCTGGCTGCGGTTCGGGCTCAAGGCGCTCTTTGTGCTGACGACCATTTGCGCGGCGGTGACATGGCGCGGCGTGTCGTGGTATCGGGCGATGGAACTAGAAGATCAAACAGTTGCCGCGCTGGCGAAGCAAGGTGTCCTGATTGATACATCCGATGAGCCAGACGTATTTTACCAAGGCCTGGCGATGCCGATGCCCGGCTCTCCCGTTGCGGGAGAACCTCCGGGATGGTTTAAGCGGCTGGTTGGGAAGCCTAGCCATAGGCAAGTAACGGCAGTTGGAAGGAACCTGCTTTACACGCCTGAAAATGTGGCGCTATTGCAAAATCTTCCAGGTGTTCGAGGCTTGCTCATTGACAAGCAGATATTGGATCCTGGTGATCTGAAAGGATTACAGAATCTGCCGTACCTGCGAGCGATCTCATTTGACTATTGCGTATTTCGTGACATTCATGATATCGGCCGGTTGGATTCGCTATCATGCCTCAAAGAGTTACATTTTCAGCGCATGTCGCTATCACCTGATGCAATTGACGAACTGCGCAAACTTTCCAGGCTCGAAACATTGACCTTCGGCGAAGTTCCGCTTGATGATACGTCGATTGAAAGCCTCGGCTCGCTAACGGATCTGAACGAATTCGCTTTGGATGAGTGTCCAGTCTCCGGTAATGTATTTAATTCCTTATCGCACTTGTCTCATCTAAAGGGGCTTACTATTTGGCCGAAACGTCCAGCGGCGTATAACTTACGCGCCTTGTTGGGCTTACCGCTCAAGCAGCTGATTTTGGGTGGTATTGATTTCACAAGTGATGACTTGTCAACTTTGGCACATCTGCCGAATTTAGAATCACTCGTATTGGGCGGGGACTCAAGGTCCAAAATAAACTATGCTGCAATTTGCCAATTTCCAAAATTGCGCTATTTATCGCTGGCCGACCCCAACCTCACTGAAATAGTCGCGCAACGCATCGCCGATTCGCTGCCTGGATTGCGAATCGATAATACATGCTTTCCGAGGACGATTATTTCACGCACTGCGGCTCGTTCTGCATCCCAACACTAACCTTAACATGGGGTATACCAATGCTGTTTTTCTTATTTTCGCGTTCCTTGCGTCCGCCTTATTTTCGTCCTGGCGATGGGACGGAGCCACTCCCAACCAATGTCAAAGCGCAGACGTCTTCAGTTTGAGTGCCTTGAAGAGCGTCGCATTCTCTCGATAGTAGTCGGGCTTGATTTCACCGGCACCGATCCCGGCGCCTTCCGCTCACAACTGATAGCCGGTTTCGATTCAGCATACAATGACCAATTCAACGCCACAGCCGTTGTCCGCTGACCGCACGCCGGACCCGTTGCCCACGGACGCGAAAAAACCCCGGCGTCGCCGGCGCTGGCTGCGGTTCGGGCTCAAGACGCTCTTTGTGCTGACGACCATTTGCGCGGCGGCGACATGGCGCGGCGTGTCGTGGTATCGGGCGCTCGCCGAAGAGGACGCGGCGATTCAGGGATTTGAAAGTGAAGGGGTGAACGATATCACGCGCTATCGGCCAGGGGAAGACCCCTGGTTGAATGGTTTGCCGCCTCGCTGGTTCGCACAATTGGTCGGCTTGGGAGACGTTTATCCGGCACGTTACCTCACTTTGCCAACGAGTGTGTCGGCACCTGAACCGACGAAGTCCCAGGCTCCGCCGAAAGGTCCATTCGACGATGACACGCTAAGCGGCCCGCAAGTGCGATATGTCATGAGCGATTCAGACCTCGCGTGGTTAAGTCACCTGCATGGATTAGAAAACCTGCGCATCGAGTCGTCTCCACCGCCGGCGAAACTTCTGCAGGTCGTCAGCCGATTGCCGAACTTGCAGGAACTCAGCTTAGCGCCGGAGGTAGTTGGAGATGGAAAGGAACTCGGCTGGTTCGCTAACACGCCGACATTGCGAAACTTATTCTTGCGTCATGCATCTCTTTCTTCAGATGGCTATGTTGCGATTGGAACACTCGTGCAATTAAGAAGACTGGGACTCGCGGATTCAAACTGCGACAATGAGGATCTGTCGCACCTGTTAGACATGCGCAATTTGCAAATCTTATTTTTAGATGGTAGCACAATAACGGGAGAGGGACCAGCGACTTTGTCACGACTGCCGCGCCTGAGTACCCTGGGTTTATCAAATACGAGCATTGACAGCGGCTGCATAGCTGCGTTTGCAGAAACCCACTTAGAAAGTATTGTGCTGAGTTTTTCCGAAAACAATCTCAGCCAAGTGTTGCACCTGCGGCATATTGTTGCCCTGAGTATTCACTTCAGGCCATCCCCCCATCCTGTGTCTATAGATAATCTCAAACCCTTGCGGACGCTGCAACAGCTCCGTTATCTATATTATTATTCATTGCCATTGAAAGAATCAGATCGCCATGAAATCAGTTCCTGGTTTCCAAAGGCGCACGTAATGTTTATTGATTAACTATAATCGTCATTCATTCCATTTGGAGACACTCATGGAACTAGTCGGTCTTGTTACAGC
>DASRSE010000106.1:0-3260 GCA_035656655.1 Pirellulales bacterium | reverse complement strand
GGTTCGCTACGGCAATCAAGTCTACAGCGATTTCGCCGTCCAGAAATTTGAGCTCGAAAAGAACGCCGCCAACTAACGCTTCAGGAACAGGAAACCGACATGCCCGCGCTGCTGTCTTGCCGCTGGAGAGTGCTCGCCTTGGGTTTGGCTCTGGCGCTGTTGGCGCAAGCCGCGGCCTCCGCCGATCCGACTTCGTTCGCGCGGGTCATTAAGGACGTGCAGCCGAAGATGGTCAAAATCTACGGCGCGGGGGGCTACAAGGGGCTCGAGCCCTATCAGAGCGGGTTTCTGATTTCGGGCGAAGGTCATATTTTGACGGTCTGGAGCTATGTGCTCGATACAGACGTCGTCACGGTGGTGCTCGACGATGGCCGCAAATTCAACGCGAAGTTGGTCGGCGCCGATCCGCGTTTGGAAATCGCCGTGTTAAAAATCAACGCCGCCGACCTGCCCCATTTTGACCTGGCTCATGCGGCGGTCGCCGAGGAGGGGGCCAAAGTCCTGGCGTTCAGCAATCTGTTCGGGGTGGCCGTGGGCGAGGAGCATACGAGCGTTCTGCACGGCATTGTCGCGGCCAAATCGCGGCTGGAGGCGCGTCGCGGCGCGTTTGACACCCCTTATACCGGCTCGGTCTATATCGTCGATGCCGTGGTGAACAACCCGGGCGCGGCCGGCGGCGCGTTGACGAACCACAAAGGGGAACTGCTCGGCATCCTGGGCAAAGAGCTGCGCGACGCGCGGAATAATACGTGGCTCAATTATGCGATTCCTGCCGCCGAACTGTTGAACTCCGTCGATGACATCCGCGCCGGCAAGACCGTTCGCACCGATAATCCTCAGGTTCGCAAGCCCAAGGATGCCATGTCACTCTCGTTGCTCGGATTGGTTCTCGTGCCGAACGTGCTCGAGCGAACCCCACCGTTTGTCGACGAAGTCCGCCCTGGCTCGCCGGCGGCGGCCGCTGGAGTCAAGGCAGACGACCTGATTCTCTTTGTCGGAGACCACCTCACTCAATCGTGCAAGGCGTTTCAAACGGAGTTGGAAATGATCGATCGCGCCGACAGCGTGCCGCTGACGCTCATGCGCGACCGCGAATTGATTCAGGCGACGATCAAGGTTCCTCCAGAAAACTAAGGCTCGCCGCGACGCTCTCTTTCCTTAACCCTGGTTTGAATTCGCCATGAATCGGTTTTTGCGGTGGTCGCTGGCAGGCGTGTTGCTACTCGGCGTGACGGCCAGTTTTGTCTCGGCGGCCGACGATATCGAGTCGCTCGAAGAACAAGCGATTCGGGCCGCGGCGGAGCGCGTCGCCCCTTCGGTCCTCAAGATCGAGACGGTGGGCGGACTGGAAAAGATCGGTTCGTTTTTGGTTGGCACCGGACCCACGACGGGCCTCGTCGTCGACTCTGACGGTTACATTATCTCGAGCGCTTTCAACTTCGTGCAGAAGCCGGCTTCGATCCTGGTGACGTTGCCCAACGGCGCCAAGGCGGCGGCGCAACTCGTGGCGACCGACCATAGCCGCATGCTGGTCCTGTTGAAGGTGAAGACGGACAAGCCTTTGGCCGTTCCCGATCCGGCGCCGCTGGCGGACTTGGCAGTGGGCCAATGGGCGATTGCTTTGGGCCGAACGTACGATGGTTCCAAGCCGAGCATTTCGGCGGGCATTATTTCGGCCTTAAACCGGATCTGGGGCAAGGCCATCCAGACCGACGCCAAAATCTCGCCTGCGAACTATGGCGGCCCGCTGGTCGATATTCGCGGTCGCGTGCTGGGGGTGCTCGTCCCGCTCTCGCCTCAGGCGAGCGATGAAATGGCGGGGGTTGAATGGTACGACTCGGGCATCGGCTTCGCGATTCCCTTGGAGCAAATCAATGCCGCCCTGCCGCGCTTGAAAAAGGGCGAAGACCTCTACCCCGGCTTGCTCGGCGTGAGCCTGAAAGGGAAAGACATTTATGCCGACGCCGCCCAGGTTGCCGCGGTCCAGCCGAACTCGCCCGCTTATAAAGCAGGCCTCAAGCCTGACGATGCGATCGTCGAGTTGAATGGCAAACCGATCGCTACTCAGGCCCAACTTCGCCAGGCCTTGGCTCCGCACTATGCCGGCGAAACGGTCAAGCTCGTGGTCGCGCGCGGCGCGGACAAGCTGACCAAGGAAATCGAGCTGATTGCCAAAGTGGTTCCGTATCGGACTCCGTTTTTAGGCATCTTGCCGGCGCGCGATCCGCCTAGCAAGGATGCCCCCGGCGTCGTCGTGCGAACCGTGCTTTCCAAGTCGCCGGCCACCGCGGCCGGGTTGAAGCCGGAAGATCGTCTGACCGCGGTCAATGGCAAGCCCATCGCCTCGCGCGACGCGCTCGTCGAGCAATTGGCCGCGGCCGAGCCCGGCAGCAAGGTCAAACTGGATTACGTGCGCGGATCGGAAAAGAAGCAAGCCGAAATCACGGTCGGCACGTCGCCGGACGAAATCCCCGCCACGTTGCCCATCGCTCGGGCGGCGCGGCCGGCCTACGCGGGCGATCGACCCGATGTCGGGTTGATGCACATCAAAATTCCGGACGCCGCGAATGAATGCACCGCCTTCGTCCCGGAGAACTACGACCCGGAAGTCGCGTATGGCGTGGTGATCTGGCTCAATCCGCCGGGCGCGACCGTGTCCGACGAAACGCTGGATCGGTGGAAAAAGGCCTGCACGGAACAGGATTTGATCTTGCTCATGCCGAAACCGGTCGATCCACAGCGGTGGGAAAAGACCGAGACGGCGGTCGTGCGCAAGGCCTTCGATGAAATCCAGCGAACCTTTCACGTCGATCCGAATCGCGTCGTCGCACATGGCCAAGAAGCGGGCGCGGGGATGGCCTTTTTGTTGGCCTTTGCCAATCGCGACGCGATCCGCGCTGTCGCGGTCGTCGATGGCAGCTTGCCCCCTGGCGTCGCGCCGCCGGCGAACGAGCCGGTTTTTCCGCTCGCGTTTTATTCCGCCGCGACGAGCAAGGCGATCGCCGCTGCGCCGATCATGGCGACCATCACGCAGCTTCGCGCCGATCAATATCCGGTGACGGTGCGGCCGATCAAAGAAGGGCAAAAGTATCTCAGCGATGTCGAGTTCGCCGAGTTTCTCCGCTGGGTGGACTCCCTCGACCGGATCTAATCCTTCCGATACCTCTCGCAGCTCGGAGAAAATCGAGCGTTGTTCCGACTCGCCCTTTTTTCCTCCGTTCTTCCATGCGTCGAATTGTCCTAGGCCTCATCGCCGCAAC
>DASRSE010000105.1:0-28526 GCA_035656655.1 Pirellulales bacterium | reverse complement strand
TGCGGCGCGCTGCTTCGCGGACCATTCCCAATGCCGGCAGCAGCAGGGCGACCAAGGCGCCGAGTATGGCGATCACGACCAACAGTTCGATGAGAGTGAAGCCCGCGCGGCGGCGCACGATTCGGACCATTGCCTCTCCTTGTAGCCCGGCTGTTGCCGCTTATGTGCTTCGCCGAAGGCTCCAGCCGGCCAACAGCAGCGCGCCGATCGCGCCCAGCGCCAATGTGCTTGGTTCAGGCGCTGGCGTATAGCTGATCGACAACGTCGGCAAGACCGCGCCGGACTCCGTCGCTTCGCGGCTATCGAATTGGCGCGTCGACTTCGGGCTCGTTTCGCTGGCGCTCTTGAGCAGCCAGCCGAAGTTGCTCCCCGGCGCGTCGATCCACGATTGCACGTCGGCGATCAGATCGGTTGAAGTCCAAGTGACGGGGAACGGAAAGGTGACCGCCCCGGTCGCGCCGGCAATCGCGGCGGTGGCGCTCGGCGTCGAGACAAAGTCGCCGCCGGGGGTCGTCCAGAGGTTCGTGTTATAGAATCCATAGTTCCAAGTCGAACCGCCTTGGGTCGGGTTAAAGCCGTTGCCGCCGCCGGAGCCCGGGCCGCCGCCCCCCGTGTTGTGCGACGTGCCTTCGCCCCAGGCCGCGGTGAGCTTGTAAAGCGAGATGTCGCGCGTCGTCTGGTCATTGCCGCCGACCGTGGTCACATTCAAGGTCAGACTGGCCGCCGTGATGGTTGAGCCCGCCGGAATCGACGACAGGTCGAACTCGAGCATTGCGCGGCGCGCGTCGGCTGTCGGAGCAATGCTGTCGCCGCCGACAAACAACGTCGCCGTCTGGCCCGCGCTATTATCATCCTCCGAATAGATCGTATTGTCGGCGGCGGGGATGAAGCTGACCGTGGTGGCTCGAACCATGCCGCTTGACATCAGACAGAGAATCGCAAATGAGGCCACGCCGATGAAATGCTTCACGATGCCGCTCCGGACAGCTAAGATTAAGAGGCCCAATGAAATCGAGGCAATTCGGGCAAATCGGCCGCTTGGTACGATAGTATCATGAACTGATATTTTACTGTCAATGGACCCGGACCTCAAAAACACCGTTCGGCGCCAGCGAATCGCCCGCGGCTGGTCGCAAGAAGAGCTCGCGCGGCGGTCCGGGATTTCGCGCGCCGGCATCTCCGCGATTGAGATTGAGCGGGTCGTGCCGTCGGCCGCGGCCGCGCTCCAATTGGCTGCGACCTTTCAGTGCCGGGTCGAGGATTTGTTTTCTTTGTCTTCCGGAGGCGGTCTTGGCCCCGCTTGGGCTTGGCCGCCCGCACGCGAGCCCTGTCGCTATTGGGAGGCGGAAGTCGCGGGACGCATTTTTCGCTATCCGCTCGAGGCCAACGGACTAGGCGTATTGCCGGCCGACGGCACGGCGCGCGATGGCGAGTTTTTTACCGAAGCAGCCCATGAACCCGGCCGCACGCTCGTGCTCGCCTGCTGCGACCCGGCCGTTGGTTTGCTCGTTCATCAATTGGCCGCGGACAGCGGCGTGCGATTGATCGTGATCCCGCGTTCCAGCCACGCGGCGCTCGGCCTGCTCAAGCAGGGACTGGTCCATCTGGCGGGCCTCCATCTGTCGAGCGCCGGCAGCGAAGGAAATGCGCAGGTCGTGGCCGCGGAACTCGGCGCCGGCTATCGCCTCGTCCACTCCGCCGTTTGGCAGGCCGGACTCGCGCTACAGCCGGGCACAAGAATTCGCTCTCCGCGCGGCGCCGCCCAAGCGCGGCTGCGCTGGGTGGGCCGAGAAATCGGCTCCGGGGCGCGGCAGTGCTTGAACGAATTGCTGGGGAAACGAGCCGTCTTTCGCCGCATTGCCTACGATCATCGCGGCGTTGCTGAAGCGGTCCGTTGCGGCTGGGCTGATGTTGGCGTCTCGCTCCGCTTGACGAGCGAAGAGCGTGGGCTGGAGTTTTTGCCCGTTCGCGAAGAAGCCTATGACCTCTGCTACGCAGCCGCCCTGGAGGGCGATCCGCGGATGGCCGCGCTGCTGCAAACGATCCGCTCCGTCCGTTATCGGCGCGCTCTGGGCGAACTGGTTGGCTATGACAGCGCCGCCACCGGCACGATCCAAGCGGTCGAGTGAGACCGTCGCCGCGCTGCGTGTCGCCGCCGAGCGCTCGGAGGACACCCGGTTGCAGTATTCAACCGACGGCTAGAAGTAGAAGCGAAGGCCCGCGACCGGGCCGCCGAACTCGACATTGCTGATCCGCTGATATTCTAAGCCGGTGAAGACCTCGACTTGGCGCTTGACGATGCCGACGGTGGCCCGAGCGTGGAAGACGTTGGTGTGGCCGAGCGTTCCCCAATCGATGCCGCTGGTGAAAGCCAGTCCTTTGACCGGAAAGATTTGAAAGCTGTAATTGAAGTTCACGCCGAGCGGGACGTGGCTATCGGCTAGCCAGTTGACGCCGGCCCCCGCGCGAAATTGGCCATATTCATTTTGAGCGAACCGGTAGAGCAAGTTGGCCCGGCCGAAATAGAGCGAATCGAGTTGGCCATGCGCCCGCTCGAAAAGTTCGTCGCCTTGCAGGTCGAAATCGAACCGCGCCGCCGTCGAGAGGAGCGCCTCGCCGCTGAGTCGCTGCAAGTCGCTGAATGCGGCATCGTATTCAAACGAGGTTTGCAGCGTCCAGCTTTTGCCGGCGTGGCACGTCTCGGGGTATTCCACCACGTAGCCCTCCGCGCCGTCGGAAAACGGAAATCGCATGAGAGGCTTCGGCTGAAAGTCGTCTCCGGTCAACGCGATCGGCGCCCAAACGGGCGCGGCGAGCGCATACAAAATTGCTTGGCCGCTCCAGTCATCGACCAGATCGTCGACCGGTTGGGCCGCAGGGCCTTTCATGGGGGCATGGCCCGCAGGCGCATCGGTCGCAGGGAGCGGCTGAAAAGCGTCCTTATTTTCCGCATCATGGCGGACTTGCTCGAGTTGTTGCGCTGGAGCCGAGCGCACGCCGCCTAATGAACCGCCGCAGGCGAGCAAGCACAACGCGAACCACGCGAATCGTCGGCGCGCGTTCCACACCACGCGGCGAATCGACCGGAGGTTTTCGCGTGCGCGCATGTTACCTGCCCGAATGGCTATCGAGATGCGAATCGACCTCGGCCGCGGAGCCGCTCGCCGGGTTCTTGCGCGCGGAATCGTAGATTGCGGCGGGCCGCGGGTCAACGCCAAACGCTCGAAGGAAAAGAGGCCTTTTGGCCAATCGATTCGCGGAGGTGTCGCGGCCGAAATGCGCGAGGGCGCCGCGCCACAGGGCCATAAAAACGCAGCCGCGGCGCTCATTGCGAGCACCACGGCTGCCTGGATTTCAACTTTGTAACGCGCTCCCCGCGGATCTCGCGGCGACAGGCTGCGTGCCGGCGGGTTCAGCAACTTTCGATGTACTCAATAAGAAGTAATCAATAAGCTGCGTCAGCGCCCGGATACGCGATCAAAATGACGCCGCCCGCGGTACTTTGCGGGCCGTGCGGGCGCTAGAGAACTTCGTTTTCCAGCGGGAGATTTTCGCTTGCGAGGACCGGTTCCGGCGCCAGCACGCCGGGCTTGCTCGTTTTGGCATAACCGAGCGCCCGCAAGACCTCAAGCATTTCACTGCAGGTCGGGAACATGCGGCCATTTTTGCGTTTGTATTCGTCGAGGGCTTGCATGAACTCGACCTCGTCTTCCGAATAGTCCCGTTCGCACGTCGTCGGATCGATTTGGCGGCGGCGGCTCACTTTTTCTCGCCGCTCGGACAGTCGCCGTTCGACCGCAATCGGGGCGCTTCCTTTGCGGCGGTCTCCGTCACGACGGTCTTCGGACTTGCGACGTTCGGGAGCGAGTTCGGCGGCTTTCGACTTGGCCATTTTTTGCCTCGGGCTGGATGCGGGGGGCGAGATTCGGAACTATACTGACCGCGACAGATTAAGAAATCGGATGGCAAGCCGGGTAAATTCTAGCGATCAGCAAAAATGTTCGGTTGTGCGAATTTGAACGGTTTATCCGGATTATGCCGCCGGCGCAATTATTCCGGTCTTGCGGGCGCACGGACAGAAAACGGCGCTTTTTCAGGCTAGAATAGGGCCGCCGACCGCCTTTTGCTGGGAAGTCCGCTACTTGGCCGCTACTCGGCCGCGGCTTGACTCGCATCTGCTGAGGTATTCAACAGGCGGTTGCGGCCTGTCGGCCGAAGTTTGTCAGCCTGCTTGCGCTCGAACTCGGTCGAGCCATTTAGAAACGATCGCTGCTCGCCACACTGGAGATTCTCCCATGCGCCTTGCTCTACGAATTTGTCTCGCCGCGGCCGTGGCGATGTTCTCCTTGGCAACGGCGCGTTCGGTTCGCGCGTTTAATTCGGTGCGCGTCGTTGCGGAGGGGGCGTTGCCTGAGGCCAAGGAGCCGCAAGTCGCGATTGACGCGCGCGGGACGATCTACGTGGCTTATGGATCGCGCAACGAAATCTACGTCTCCGTGTCGCACGATCAAGGCCAGACGTTTGGCGCGCCGCACAAAGTCGGCGCGAACGGCGTCCTCGCGCTGGGCATGCGGCGCGGGCCGCGCATCGGCGTCTCGGCGAAAGGCTTGATGGTCACCGCCGTCACCGGCGCAGAAGGCAAAGGGAAGGACGGCGATCTCTTTGCGTGGCGTTCGAGCGACGAGGGTGAAACGTGGAAAGGTCCGGCCCGCGTCGATGATGTCGCCGGCGCAGCACGCGAAGGGTTGCACGGCTTGGCGGTCGGACCGCACGGAGAAGCCTACTGCGTTTGGCTCGATCTGCGAATCAAGGGAAGCCGCCTCTTCGGCAGCGCCTCGACCGATGGGGGCGAAAACTGGTCGAAAAACGTGCTCGTCTACGAATCTCCCTCCGGCGGAGTCTGTCCCTGCTGTCATCCGTCGGTGGCCTACGACCCGCAAGGACATCTCGCCGTCCTGTTTCGCAATGTGATCGATGGCAACCGCGACCTGTATTTGTGCGAATCGGCGGATGGCAAAAAATTTGAGCCGGCGCGCAAGCTCGGCGTCTCGAGTTGGCACTTAGACGTTTGCCCGATGGACGGCGGATGCTTGGCGTACGTCCCTGCCACCAAGAGTTGGGCGAGCATTTGGCGGCGCGAGAATTCGATCTTTCGGACCTTAGACCGCACCGTCAACGGCGCCCCGGAACCGGAGTCCCCCGTGGGAGCGGGGGAGCAGCCTTGGTTGGCCGTCTCGCATCAGGGATTAGAAGAAGTTTGGCTCACCAAGCGCCACGGCGAATTGAATTTGCTGCGCGCGCATGGCCGGCTTAAGGAGAAGCTGGCCGACGTCGCGAACGATCCGGTCATCGCCTCCAGCCCGAGCGGACTTGGACCGGTCGTCGTCTGCTGGGAGACGAGCGCCGGCGATGCGGCGACCATCCGCTGTGCCGTGATCGAACCAGGGAAATAGGCGCGCGACAAATTCGCGGCGCGCACGGCACGGCCGAGCGCAGCAAGGTTCCGCGCCGCCGGAAATCTGCATGGGCACAGCTCTCGACGGCGCCCCTCCTCCATCGCGCGGCCTTGGGCATTTTGGGAGTGGCCGCACGAATCTCCCCCCGGGAGCCATTCTCAGGCCGCGCATTCTTTTCGGGCTGGCCGCCGCGACTCCGCGGCCGAAGTTTTTTTCAGAAATTTCGACGCCGATGAGCTCCGTGAAAAGGAGACGCGGCGGTGGCGAGAATTTTACTTTTTCCTCGCAAAAATAGCACGATTGTTGACGGGCGGATGCTGGCTGTGCTAGCATCACTGGAGTCCTTTTAAAACGTGCAAGTCATATGCTTGCAATGAGTTATGAAAAATGACCTGGGCCTGTTGACGAATCGCCAAAAGTGAGTAGATTAAGCCCCCTGTTAACAACATGTTGTGGTTCGATGGGCATCTGCTACAATATGTTGTTGTTTCCGGGGTTTTTGGCCGATTCTTACTCCAAACTCCGCAGCGACCCTTTTCAATCGCCGCTGAAAAACTGATCGTCCCAGCCGGAACGTCCGACTGTGGTTATGGAACGTGTACTTCAGTACACTAAAGGAAAGGATGCCCGTTTCCAACCGGAAGGAGCTATTTCATGGTCCAAGCGAATGTCTCTACTGCGCGCAATCGCGGCGCCAAAAGCAGTGCCAAACGAGCCAACCGGGCGCGGGCAGCCGGCCTGACGATCGATAACCGATTCTGTCCTACCAGCGTGGCCGATCCGTTTGAAACAGTCGAGTGGGATTATCGCTCGGCCCAGATCAAGGGGGAGTCGGGCGAACTACTGTTCGAGCAGCAAAACTGCGAGATCCCCAAAAGTTGGAGCCAACTGGCGACCAATGTCGTGGTCAGCAAATACTTTTATGGCGAGAACGGCACGCCGGAACGAGAATCGAGCGTCCGCCAGATCATTCATCGGGTCTGCCGGACGATTGCCGATTGGGGGATCAAGGATGGCTATTTCGCCAGCGAAGAGGATGGCGAGCGGTTCTATCGCGAGCTGACGTGGCTTTGCCTCCATCAGCATGGCGCATTCAACTCGCCGGTCTGGTTCAACGTCGGACTGTTTCATCAGTACGGCGTCAAAGGCGCCGCGTGCAATTGGCATTGGGACCCTGAATCCGAAACGGTTCGCCAGCCGGACAATCCCTACGAATATCCGCAAGGGTCCGCCTGCTTCATCCAGAGCGTCCAGGACAACATGGAGGACATCATGGAGCTCGCGCGCAGCGAGGCCATGCTGTTCAAATTCGGCTCGGGGACCGGCACCGATCTATCAACCCTCCGCTCGCATCGCGAGAAGCTAGGCGGCGGGGGCAAGCCCTCCGGCCCGCTGTCGTTCATGCGGGTTTACGATCAGATTGCCGCGGTGGTGAAGAGCGGGGGCAAAACGCGCCGCGCCGCCAAGATGCAATCGCTCAAGGTCTGGCATCCGGACATCATGGAGTTCATCGAGTGCAAGTCGAAGGAAGAGCGCAAGGCGCGAGTCCTAATTCAGCACGGCGGCTACGAAGCAAACTTTAACGGCGAAGCCTACAGCTCGATTCTGTTCCAGAATGCGAACTTGTCCGTCCGCTTGACCGACGAGTTCATGCAGGCCGTCGTCGAGGGCAAGCCGTGGCAGACGCACTGGGTGACCGACCCGGCGCATCTTGGCCCCAGATTTGAAGCTCGCGAAGTCTTATCGAAGATGGCGGAGAGCGCTTGGCAGTGCGGCGATCCGGGGGTGCAATATGACACGACAATCAATCGCTGGCATACCTGCCCCAACAGCGGTCGGATCAATGCCAGCAATCCGTGCTCGGAATACATGTTTCTGGACGACACGGCGTGCAATCTATCGAGCATCAATTTGATGAAATTCCGCAACGCGGACGGAACGTTTGAAGTTGCGTCGTTCGTCGCCGCGGCGCGGATATTTTTCATTGCCCAGGAGATTCTGGTCGACCACGCCAGCTATCCGACGAAGCGGATCGCGGAGAACAGCCACAAATTTCGCCCGCTCGGCTTGGGCTATGCCAACATCGGCAGCCTGATCATGGCCAGCGGCTTGCCCTACGATTCCGCCGGGGCGCGCGGTCTGTGCGGCGCGATGACCGCCTTGCTGCACGGGACGGGCAATCGGACCAGCGCCGAGATGGCGGCGGCCGTCGGGCCGTTCGCCGGATTCGCCGAGAATGCCGAGCCGATGCTGAAAGTCATGCAGATGCACCGCGACGCGGTCGAGCAAATCGATCCGAGCTGCCCGGCCTATCTCCGCGACGCGGCCCGCGATCTATGGAACGAAGTCCTAGCCGCGGGACGCGCGCATGGTTTCCGCAACGCCCAGGCGACCGTGTTGGCCCCGACCGGCACGATCAGCTTCATGATGGATTGCGATACGACCGGCATCGAGCCCGACATCGCCTTGGTGAAGTACAAGCAATTGGCCGGCGGCGGCATGCTCAAGATCGTGAACAACACGGTGCCGCTGGCGCTCCGGACGCTCGGCTACGATGAACCGGAGATCGAGTCGATTCTGGCTTATATCGAAACCGAAGACACGATCGAAGGCGCCGCCGCCGTGAAGGTCGAAGACTTGCCTGTCTTCGATTGCGCCTTTCAGCCGCGCAATGGCACGCGGTCGATCGCTTGGCACGCGCACATTTCGATGATGGCGGCCGCTCAGCCGTTTTTGTCGGGGGCGATTTCCAAGACGGTGAATATGCCGCGCGACACGACGCCGGCCGACATCGCCGACGCGTACTTGGAAGGCTGGAAGCTCGGTCTCAAGGCTTTGGCCGTCTATCGCGACGGTTCGAAGGAGAGCCAGCCGTTGAACACGAGCTCCGAAACCGATAAAGCCGCCGCCAAGGCAGTTGCCGCCCCGCGCCGCGAGCGGCTGCCCGACACCCGCGAGTCGATCACCCATAAGTTCAACATCGCCGGACACGAAGGGTACATTACGGTTGGCCTGTATCCGGATCGCCGGCCGGGCGAACTGTTCATCACGATGGCCAAAGAGGGGAGCACGATCGGCGGCTTGATGGATTGCTTTGGCACGGCGGTCTCAATGAGCCTGCAATATGGCGTGCCGCTCGAGGTGTATGTGAACAAGTTCTCGCATACGCGGTTCGAGCCGATGGGCCACACGAAGAATCCGGACATCCGGATCGCAAAGAGCTTGGTCGACTACATCTTCCGCTGGCTCGGCATCACGTTTATCCCCGGCTATCGCGAGGCCAACAAGGGGCTCTTCAAGGAAGAGGGCCTGAGCAAAAGCGAAGAGGCGTCCGAGACAGAGCCTCAGCCCACCGCCACGAAGGCGGGTGGGCCGGCCCCTGCCACGAAGGCCGCCGGCAGCAGCGCCGCGACCCCCCAAGGAGGAGCCTCGAACTCGAACCGCGGCCCGGCAAGCAATGGACTGGCAAGCAATGGACTGGCAAGCAATGGTTCACTCGTGAATGGAACGCTCGCGAACGGTTCCTCGCGGACGAACGGCCAAGTGGCTTCGGCCCGGCCGAATGCCGATTTGCTGCAACGGGCGGGCGTGGCGATGAAAGTCGATTTGAATGGCGGCCCGCTCACGGACCAGAGCGAGCAATTCGCCGGTTTTCAGCTTGACGCGCCGAGTTGCGATAATTGCGGCTCGATCACGGTTCGCAATGGCAATTGCTACCTGTGCCACAATTGCGGCAATAGCATGGGTTGTTCGTAAGCAATCATGCGCTTGGCCGCCGACCTGAGGCGCCGCCGCGACGAGGCGCCGCTGCCATGAATGTTTTTTCTCGCCGGCTGGTCCCGTCATTCCCGCGCAGGCGGGAATCCAGGACTGGCCGTGGTGGGACGGCGCTGGGGGGCTCGCCCCCGCGCCCGGCGTTTTGCTGCGACTGACACGAAGCGAGCTAAAATCGCCGACGCTATTTCGCCGTGGGGCGGCGCCGCTGCGGGCGCGCAGCCGGCGCGGAGAGCGCTGCGCTCTCCGCCAACTCCAGCGATGCATCGACCGACAGCTTTTCGAGCCGAGCGGCAATTTTTTCTCGCAGCGCGGCGTCGTCGATCTCGTTCAAGATCACTTCCACCACCGCATCGACGAACTTCGCCATGTGTTGCTCCTTGATAAGTTGAGGAGGCCGCCGCGCATAACGGTCCGGCCGCAGGCGCTCGAGAATCCAGGTGGCCGCGCGCCAATTCGTTTCGGCCGCTTTGCGAACTTGGTTCAGCGGGACCAACTCCGCTTGCATCTCCGCTTGGCGGAGTTGTTCGGCAAAGCGCGGATCGCGCTGCGCCGTGAGGCGAATCGACTCGACCGCGCAGCCCAGATACGTCGCGGCCGTGCGGCGCGAGGTTCCGCTGGCCAGCAGCAAACAAAGCCGCTCTTGCTGCAACCGATCAAGCTTCCCTGGTCTGCCACGCGGCATAAGCGATGCTCTCTGTGCTGCCTCGTATTCGCTCCGCGCGAGAGCGGAGTCAGGGGGTCCGCGATCGACTAAAAATCAATCATCGCGAACCGCCGCAACGAAACGTTGCCGCGCGCTCTCATAAATAGCCGATCGGCTTGTCAAAAAACAAGCCGTGCCGCACGCTCGCCCGACGGCGCGATCATCACGGTTCTCCGCGCCGCAGTTCCTGTTCGAGGGCGGTGGCGACCATCAGCAATTGCAGCCACTGGCCGAGTGCCGGCTCATCGAGCCGCGGCAGCTCGAATTCGAGCGCCCGTCCGCCGGATTGAACCGCGTCGGCGCGCGCCCGGTCCTGCTGGCGGCGCGCAAATGCAGGCAATGTCGCCGTGCTTTCCGCTTCTTCGCTTGGCGGCGTCCGCGAGTCGATCGGCGCGACCTGCAATCGGTCGCGGCGCACCGCGCGGACGGAAACGAACACGGAAAACGCCCCGGCGGCGTGCGGCGAGCGATGCCAAACGGCCGGTCGCAGCCGCTCGTCCAACAGGCGCTCATACCAGCGCAGCGACGGAGCAAGCCCCTCGTTCCATGAACACAGCACGCGCTGGCCGGACTGCCGTCCGTGTTCTGGTTGTGAACATTCGGCCGCGAAATCGAGCGGCGGATTTTGGCCGCGCGGCGCGGACGCAAATTGGGCATGGAGCGCGCTCGCCCCCTCCAAAAGCTGAATGACGTTCATCCCCATCACCGCGGCCGGCAGCAGCCCGGCCGGCGTCCACGCGGCTTCGAGCGCGTCCACCGATGGCGGCAGGGCGAACTGCTGCGCCGCGGGGATCTGCGCCTGCGCGACCCAGCTCGGAGGAATCGCCCGATCGGTCGATTCGATCGGCGCGTAAATCGGCACGATCCGCCGCGCAAGTTCATCGCGGTCGGCTCCGACCGACTGCGCCAAGGCGCGCGTCAACACCGCGCGGCCGATCTCGGCGGCAGCGTGCTCTTCGGCATCGCGCGGCGCGTCGATCACGATCAGCCCCCAGCGCTCTTCGATGGATCGCGCCGCGCGGTGGGAGCCGAGCAAGTCGAGAAGCCCTTGCATCGAATCGTTGTCGAGCGGATGGCTCGCGAATTCAACCCGCGGCCGGCTGCCGCGATCGCCGCGCGAGAGCAAATTGTGGTACGGATGACAACAGGCCGCGAAGAGCGCTTGCGGAGCCAGGCTGAATCGCACGCTGCTCAGCACGACGACGCGATCGGTCGCTTCGCGCAGTTGCCGCGCGACTGCCAAGACGCGGCCCAATTCGCTTTGCTGCCGCCGCTGCTGATAGTCCGCCAAGGTTCGCTCCGCCTGCTGAAAGAAGGGAGGCGGTCGTTGCAGCAAGGCGCGGCGCGCGCGATCAGCTGTTTTGTCCAACAGCGCGCCCGGTTGAAGGGCTCGGTCGGAATCGACAGCGAGCCGACCGAGCCGGCGAAAAGAGATCGTTTCGAAAACGCGCGGCCGCATGAATTCCATCTCGTCTGGCGGTCGCGAACGCGATTATTTGAGCGGGCCTTCGATCAATTTCAAGAGCGGGGCCGCGTCGGCGCCGTCTCGGCCGGCGGCCTCGAAATAGGGCTTCGCCTCTTCCGACGAACCGTTGGGATCGACGGCTAAAAATGCCCCGATAAAGAGCTTGTTTTCCGCTTTCTTGTCGAACCAAGTTTCGGCGATGACGCGGGATAAGCCTTTCGGAATGTTCTCGATCGTGTACCGCTTCAATTGCGGACCGACCTTGGTCGAAATAAAGCCGGGACCGCTTTCGACCACGACCAGACGCGTGGAACTGCTGATTTCGATTTCATCGGTCGGCTTCAACCCGGCCATTGCGCTGCGGAGCGCCTCCCAATAGCCTTTCACATAGGCGCGCAGCAGATCCATTTCCTCCGCCGTCTGCACTTGTTCCGGCGTGATCGCCAGCGCCGTCAACTCGGCGGTTTGCTTCCGCGCCGTGTTCATGTCGCGCGCGCCGAGCGTCGTCTTGATCGACTCGACCAATTTGTTGAAGCGTTCGATCTGTTGTGGATCGGCCTTGGCGTCCGCCTTGGGCTCCGGCTTCGGCAGCGGCGTCCCAGGAACCGGTTCGATCTTGCCGGGCTCGGGCTTGGCTGCCGGGTCGGGCTTCGGCATCGCCGGATCCGGTTTTGGCATCGCCGGATCCGGTTTCGGCGGCTTAGCGTCTGGCTTCGGCATGGCCGGATCGGCCGGCGGCGCTGGCTTGGGGTTGGGCGCCGGCTTGGGCATTGTTTCCGGCATCGACATCGCCGGGTCCGGGCTAGCCGGGACCTTTACAGGTGGTTTCGACATGGCAGGATCGGTCATCGCCGGATCGCGCATGACGGGATCGCCCGGTTTAGGCTCGGGCATCGGCTTCGGGTCGCCCGCTTTGGGCCCGCCCGAGACCGGTTGGCCCATTTTTGGGTTTGCGGCCGGCGGCGCCGGCTGAGACGGTTTGGGGTCAGAAGTCTTTGGATCGTGGTTGCCCGCCGGAAGCTGCGAATCCGGATTGCGAGCCACGATCGTTTCGTGCTCCTCGTCTGAACGGTGCTTATTTTGGTTCAGCATCACAACCGCGCCGATGGCCGCCGCGACGAGGAATGCCGCGCCGATTCCAAGCCCGATCAAGACCCCGGAGTTATTTTTCGCGACGACAATCCGCGATGACCGCGGTTGGGCCGCCTCCAGCGAAGGCATGTCGCCCAGCGTGGACGCTGGGGCGGCGGGCAAGGAAGCAAGCGGCGCCGAAGGCGCGTAGCCTGGCAACGGCGCCGAAGGCGCGAAGCCTGGCAACGGCGCCGAGCCCACGGGCGTGGCAGCGACAGCTACCGGCGCGGCGGCAAAACCGCCCGCGTCCCACGGATCCGGCTTCGACTGGCTCGGACCGAGTAAGACATCCAGCGGATCGATCGCCGGAGCCGGCGCGGCCGGAAATGGCGAGCCGCCATACGATTGCGCAAAATCGGACTGCGCGTGCTGGGCTCCTGGATATTGCGGCGGATACGGCTGTGGATATTGGGGCTGTGGATATTGGGGCTGTGGATATTGCTGCGGCGGATATTGCTGCGGCGGATATTGCTGCGGCGGAAAGCCTTGCTGAGGATACTGCGGCTGCGAATACGGGCTCTGCGGATATGGTTGTTGAGGATACTGGGGTTGCTGCGGATATTGGGGCTGCGGATATTGCGGCTGTGGATGTTGGGACTGCGGATGTTGGGACTGCGGATACTCCGCCTGGCCATACGGCGCTGGTGGCTGCGGCGCGCCAGAAAATGGCGCAGACGTGGCAGGAGCGACCGGATAGGGTTGAGGGAGCGGAGGCTGCGGCGGATAGTTGATGGAGGGAGCTGCCGGATGAGTGGATTCGTTCGCCGCCGCGGCAAAGTTCTCCGCCGGCGCAGGGGTTGGCGCCGGGCGAAGCGGAGCTTGCGGATCAAAGCCAGGTTGCGCTGCACTCGGCAGCAGGCCGCCCGGCAAAACGGGACCCGCTGGCGAAGCTGGTCCGCTTGGTAAACTCGGCCCGCTCGGCAGTGCAGGCCCGCTTGGCAGTGCAGGCCCGCTTGCCAGGGCAGGCCCGCTTGCCAGGGCAGCCCCGCTTGCCAGTGCAGGCCCGCCGGAGCGGTTTGCCGCGCCAGCGGCTGGCAGATCGTTCGGCGCGGCAGCGGGACGGCCGCCGGTGATTCCGGTGGCTCGCATCGCGGCATCGTAGTCGGACTTTTGCTGAGGGTTGAGCAAGCAGGTTTTGGCGGCGCGGATTTCGTCGAGCAATTTTGACCATGCCGCGGCGTTTTCGCCCGGCCGGACCTTGCGGACCCGAGCCAGCACTTCGTCGGCGGCACGGCCGATTGCTTGGGCGTCGGTTTCAAACGCGCTCAGACCGAGCAAACGATAGTGATGAAGCGGCTCGCCGTCATCGGATAGCCCGAGCCAGTCGCGATAGGGGTTGAATTGCGAGCCCACGGAAAACTCCAAATCGAGGCGAGCGACCGGCCGCTTAAGAACTTTCTCGCGCGGAGAAAGCCAGAGTAGCAGATCGGGCTATGAGGCTGGATTTATTCCTGGCGGTTGGGCACCGGCATAAATCGTGTAAGTTTCTATTCTGTCCTGCTTTAGGTGATGACGCAAGGCGAGTAACTAAAATTGCCGCGACGACGCAACCGTGCTATAAGGACTACTTCTTTCCGCAATCGACCCACCATGGAACGAAACGACTTATGCCGGCGTCAGAGCTCAGATTCCACGAGCGCTGCCCGGCCTCGCTCATGCCGCTCAAGTTTCCAGAGTATTCTCCGGCCGCGCCCGGCTGTGCGAGGGGGGAGCGGTCGAAAACCTGCCCTCCTTAAGGCGAACTCGCGGGCGGGTTCTGAAGTCTCACCTCGGACGCATGGCGGTCGCAAAACGTTCCACTCCATTGAACGGTGATCTGATGAATAAGTTTCGCTCGGCAGCCTTGGTCTTGGGGGTTTTGCTCCTCAGTCTCAGCTTGACGTCACTGCTGCTGTCCGAAGGGCCCGCGGCAGACCGTAAGCCGGGGAGGCCGGCGGCCCTGAAACTCCTCAGCGACGGCAATTTCAAAGAGGCCTATGTTCAATTTCGCCTCCTCGCCCTTGATCCGTCCGACGACCCCTTGCACGTGGCTGGCGACCTCAATCAAGCGATCCAATGCTTGACGAATTTGGGCCGAACCGACGAAATCGACGATTTTCGCGATGCGGTCATTAAAGCCCAGGGAAAGAACTGGCGGCTCCTGCAAGCGGCCGCCGAAAGCCTCGTCAATGGCGACCACTCCGGCTTTATTATCGCGGGAAAGTTTGCGCGCGGGCAGCGCCGCGGCGGCGACCGAGCGGTCAATGCGGGAGAGCGCGATCGGGTTCGCGGACTGCAATTGATGGTGGAGGCGCAAGGGTTGGTCCGCCAAGCCGCGAAGAACACGGACGCCGGCAATTTTTTCTTGTCCTTTGCGGACATGTGGCTGGCCAATCGCGGATACAGCGACGCTTGGCGGTTGCAGGCCTTGACCGATCTGAAAGTCTTGCCTGATTACGAGGAGGGTTGGGCCGATTATCAAAATGATGGGAGCGGCGCGCCGGTCGGGGCGGACGGACAGCCGATCTACCAGGCGCGGCCGAAATCGTTCGAGGCGGCCCAAAGCGACGGCGAGCGGTGGCGGTGGTGCTTGACCGAGGCGAGCGAGGTGGCGCCGTCGATGTTGAACGAAGTTCGCAGCCGGTTCGCTGATTTTTGCTACCAGCAATTCGGCGCGCAAACGCTCGTCGATTATGGCGCGTATTTTGGCCGGCTCGATGATGACAATGAGGGGGCCAAGAAAAACGAAAGTGGCCCCTATGCGCTGGCGACGTTGAAGGACACGGAGGCGATTGCGCGATTGGCGACCGGAATCAAGCGATTCGATCTGCCTGATGCCTTCAACTTCATCAAGCTCTATCAACAGATCATCGACGACCCCCAGACGGGTCATGCCGAAGCCGCCGCGGACCAATTGGCGCAGATTTTTGAAAACCGGAGGCAATACGCGAAGGCGGCCGATTATTGGCGCAAGGCGATCCGCCAATTCGGACCGGGCCAGAACCACGCGCGCCAAGATCAGCTCAATCAAATCGTGCAAAATTGGGGACGGTTTGAATCCGCTTCGACCGAACCGGCGGGGCAGGGAGCCACGGTCGAGTATCGCTTTCGCAATGGCGCCAAGGTTCATTTCGAGGCGGACGAAATCAAAATCCAACCGCTGCTCGAAGATGTGAAAGGCTATCTGCAAGGGAATCCGCCGCAGTTGGATTGGCAGAAGATGAACATTGCCGATATCGGCTATCGGCTCGTGGCGGAAAACCAATCGAAATATCGCGGGGCGAAAGCGGCGGCTTGGGACCTTCCCCTCGAGCCGCGGCCGAACCACTACGATCGACGAGTCACTGTGGCGACCCCGCTGCAAAAGCCGGGCGCTTATTTGTTGACCGCCACGATGCAAGATGGCAACGTCAGCCATCTCGTCCTCTGGATCGCCGACACGGCCATCGTCAAGAAGCCGGTCAAAGAAGGCAGCTACTATTTCGTCGGCGATGCGGTCACCGGCAAACCGATTGAAAAAGCGAATCTCGAATTCTTCGGTTGGCGGCAACTCTCGATTGGCGCCAACCGCTTCAAGGTCGATACCAAAAGTTTCGCCGAATTCACCGATGCCGACGGCCAACTAATTCAAAAAGAGGCGGACAATTCCCAGTTTCAATGGCTCATCATGGCCCGCACCCAAGGGGGCCGATTCGCATATCTCGGTTTCTCGGGAGTTTGGACCGGCAACGCGTATGACGCCGAGTATGCCGCCACAAAGACTTTTGGCATCACCGATCGGCCCGTCTATCGTCCCAGCCAAAAGGTCCATTTCAAATTCTGGATTCGCACCGCGAAGTACGACCAAGACGATAAATCGGCCTTCGCGAATCAATCGTTCACCGTCGAAATCCACAACCCCAAGGGGGAGAAACTCCTCTCCAAGAATTATCTCGCCGATGCCTTTGGCGGGATCGAGGGGGATTACGACCTGCCTCAGGACGCGACCCTGGGCGTCTATCAAGCGACGATCGTCAATCAAGGGAGCCGCAGTTTTCGCGTCGAGGAATATAAAAAGCCTGAATATGAGGTGACCATCGCCGCGCCGACCGAGCCGATCATGCTCGGAGACAAGTTCCGCGCGACGATTCACGCGAAATATTACTTTGGCGAGCCAGTCGTTAAAGCCAAGGTCAAATACACCGTCACTCGGACCAGCGTCCGCAAACAATGGTATCCGCTGGGCGATTGGGATTGGCTGTATGGACCGGGCTATTGGTGGTTCGAGTCGGAGCATTCGTGGTACCCCGGCTGGCGCGATTGGGGCTGCGGGCGGCCTGCGCCGTTTTGGTTTGGCTTCGGCGAACAACCGCCCGAGATCGTTGCTCAGAGCGAAGCGGCGATCGGGCCTGACGGAACCCTCCCCGTCGAAATCGACACCGCCCTGGCCAAAGAAGTCCACGGCGATCAGGATCACGAATACGCGATCACGGCTGAGGTGGTCGATGAATCGCGGCGAACGATCGTCGGGACGGGCAAGGTGCTCGTGGCGCGGCAACCGTTTAAGGTCTACGCTTGGGTCGACCGCGGCTTTTATCACGTCGGCGACACGATCCGCGCGAACTTCACCGCGCAGACTTTGGCGCAAAAGCCCGTCACCGGCGCGGGTAAGCTTTCAATTCTCAAAATCACGTATGACAAGAGTCGCAAACCGATCGAAACGCCGGTCAAACAGCTCGACCTCGATCCGGACGAACAGGGGCACGCCGCGCTGCAATTCACCGCGACCGCGGCGGGCCAATATCGCCTGGCGTATTCCGTGACCGATTCCAAGAAGCGGACGATCGAAGGGGGCTATTTGTTTACCATTATCGGCGAGAAAGGGCCGCCCCCCGATTTGCGTTTCAACCCCTTGGAACTCGTCCCCGACAAGCGCGAGTACCGGCCGGGCGAGTCGGTCAACCTGCAAATCAATACCGACCGGGCCGGCGGGACGGTCCTGCTCTTCGTGCGGCCGGCGAACGGAGTCTATCTCAAGCCGAAGGTTCTGCGTTTGAAGGGAAAAACGGCGGTCGAAGAGCTTGCCGTCCTCCAAAAGGACATGCCGAATTTTTTTGTCGAGGCGGTCACCTTGTCCGGCGCGAAGTTCTATAGCGAGGTCCGCGAGATCGTCGTCCCGCCGGAAAAGCGCGTCCTCAAGGTTGACGTGCTTCCCTCGGCGGATTCGTTCAAGCCGAGTCAACCGGCGAAAATTAAAATCAAATTGACCGATTTTTTCGGCAAGCCATTCGTGGGCTCGACCGTCGTGACGATGTACGACAAGGCGCTTGAGTACATTTCCGGAGGGTCCAACGTCGGAGATATCAAAGACTGTTTCTGGAATTGGCGCCGCCAACACCAGCCGATGTCGGAAACGACTCTCGATCGCGTCTCCGGCAATCTCGATTTGCCGAATAAGCCCGGCATGCAAAACCTGGGCATTTTCGGCGCGGACGTGGTCCCGGAGGCGGGGGAAGCGGAGGATGCAATCAGCGCCGATCCGCTCAAGGATAGCGCTCCCTTGGGCGGGTTGGGCGGCGGTGGTTTTGGCGGCGGTCTCGGCGGAATGGCCAAAGCCCCCGCGCCGCAGGCTGCGCCGGGCATGGGTGGCAAGTCCGACGCCGCTGCTCCCGCGGCGCCGCTGGTCATTCCGACCATCCGCACGAAGTTTGCCGATACGGCCTTTTGGGCCGGTGCGCTGACGACCGATCAAGACGGTTTGGCCGAAGTCGCGCTGAGCATGCCTGAAAATCTGACTGCTTGGAAAGTGCGAGTCTGGGCAATGGGGCACGGCACGAAAGTCGGCCAAGGCGAGGCCGAAATGACGACCAAGAAAAACCTGATCATCCGCCTGCAAGCGCCGCGCTATTTCGTCGAACAAGACGAGGTGGTGCTCTCGGCGAATATCCACAACTATTTGAAAAAAGCGAAAAAGGTCACGGCGCAACTGATCGTCAATGAGGCACTCGTGCCGCTGGAGGCGGGCAAGCAGGAACGCGGCCTGATCACGCTCGAGCGGACGCTGGAGTTGGCGCCCGGCGACGAGCAGCGTGTCGATTGGCGCGTGGCCGTGGCCAAAGAGGGGGAGGCGATCGTCCGCATGGCGGCGCTGACCGACGAAGATTCCGACGCCACCGAGCAGCGGTTTCCGGTCTATGTGCATGGCATGCGGAAAACGGAATCATTTTCCGGCGTCATGCGGCCCGACAAAGCGCAGGCGCAACTGTCGTTTTCCGTTCCAGCGCAGCGGCGCGTCAACGACTCGCGGCTGGAAATCCGCTATTCGCCGACGCTCGCCGGGGCGCTCGTCGATGCGCTCCCTTACCTGGCGGACTATCCGTACGGCTGCACCGAGCAAACCCTCAATCGGTTTGTTCCGACGGTGATCACCCAGAAAATTTTGATCAATCTCGGGCTCGACTTGAAAGCGATTCGCGAGAAGCGGACCAATCTGAACTCGCAAGAAATCGGCGAAGATCCGCCGCGCGCCGCGCAGTGGAAGCGGTTCGACCGCAATCCGGTCTTCGATCAAGAAGAAGTCAAACACATGGTGCAGGCCGGCGTCCAGCGCTTGACCGAAATGCAGCTCGCCGACGGCGGTTGGGGCTGGTTCAGCGGCTGGGGCGAGCACTCCTCGGCGCATACGACCTGCGTCGTGATGCACGGCTTACAAACCGCCCAGCACAACGATGTGGCGCTGGTTCCGGCGATGCTCGAACGGGGCATCCAGTGGCTCAAAAACTATCAAGACCAGCAAGTCCAGTTGTTGAAAAATGCCGCCAAAAACCCCAAGCCGGCCAACTGGCAATGGAAAGACAAAGCCGACAATCTCGACGCCTATGTCTACATGGTGCTCGTCGACGAAGGGATCAAGAATCAGGAGATGCTCGAGTTTCTCTATCGCGATCGGCTCGCTCTGGCCGTGTATGCCAAAGCCCTGTTCGGACTGGCGCTGGAAAAGCAAGGCGAAAAAGAGAAGCTCGCGATGGTTTTGCAAAACATCGGCCAGTACGTCGTGCAGGACGAAGAAGACCAGACCGCCTATCTCAAATTGCCTGAGGACAACTATTGGTGGTCCTGGTATGGCAGCGAGATTGAAGCGGAGGCCTATTATTTGAAGCTATTGGCCCAAACCGAGCCGAAAGGGACGACGGCCTCGCGGCTCGTCAAATACTTGCTCAACAACCGCCAGAATGCGACCTATTGGAGTTCGACGCGCGATACGGCCTTGTGTATCGAAGCGCTGGCCGACTATCTGAAGGCCAGCGGCGAAAACAAACCCAACCTGACCATTTCTATTGCGATCGATGGCCAGCCGCAAAAAGAAGTGCAGATCACCCCCAGCGATCTGTTTACGTTCGACAACAAACTCGTGTTGACCGGCGACGCCGTGACGACCGGCGACCATAAGCTGGAATTTAAAAAGCAAGGGAACGGCCCGCTCTACTTTAACGCCTATCTCACCAACTTCACGCTCGAAGATCACATTGCCCATGCCGGCTTGGAAGTTAAAATCAATCGCCGCCTCTATCGACTCGTCAAGGCCGACAAGTCGACGGAAGTCGCCGGAGCGCGCGGACAAGTGGTCGAACAGAAGGTCGAAAAGTACGACCGCCAACCCCTCGCGGACCGGGCGACGCTGAAGAGCGGCGACCTGATCGAGGTCGAACTGGAGATCGACAGCAAAAATGATTATGAGTATCTGCTGATCGAGGACATGAAGGCCGCCGGCTTCGAACCGATCGACGTCCGCAGCGGCTACACCAGCGCCGGGCTGAATGCCTATCAGGAAATGCGCGACGATCGAGTCTGTTTTTTCGTCCGCCAACTGGCTCGCGGCAAACACTCCGTTTCGTACCGCCTCCGCGCCGAAATTCCTGGCCGATTCAGCGCGCTGCCGGCCCGCGTCTCGGCAATGTACGCGCCCGAGTTGAAAGGCAACTCCGACGAGATCAAGCTGCGGATCGAAGATTGACCCGCATGAAATTGCTTTCGAGCGGGCTCGGCTCAAGGCCTTCTTGCAATGGGCTGAGCCGCCCAGCCCGCGACCGGAATGGAGGCCGGTTCTAAAAAGTTTCCTGCGCGCTCTTCGCGCCTTTCCGCTCGGTTCGTGTTGAGTTGTATCGAAGATCGCATTACGATGCATTCCGGGCCAAGCAGCGCGGCGAGCCGAGCGGATCGCTGAATCCCCGTTGATCGATCAGGTCCAGCGCGGCACTTGCCATCTTCATGCCAAGGCTTTTTCGCCGTTTTATTCCCGCCGAGTTTTGCCGCGAGTCGAATCGCTTATGCCGAACGTCTTGTTTCTCTGCACCGGAAATTATTATCGAAGCCGTTATGCCGAGATTGTCTTCAATTCGCTGGCCGCGGCGCAAGGCTCGGATTGGCGGGCGGACTCGCGCGGGCTCTTCGTCACCGGTTTGAACCCCGGCCCCTTGGCGAAAGATACGATCGCGGCGCTGGCGAAGCTGAACATTCCGTTGCCGCAGCCGCATCGGTTTCCGCGGCCGCTGGCCGAGCAAGATTTACAACGAGCGCAGCACATTGTCGCGGTCAAAGAAGCCGAGCATCGGGCGCTGCTCGCCTCGTCGTTTCCAGATTGGGTCGGGCGCGTCGAGTTTTGGCACGTCCACGATTTGGATTGCGCCGGACCGGACGAAGCGCTGCCCGGCTTGCATCAGCAGGTCGTCGATCTGCTCGCGCGGCTAACGGCCTGTTGAAAAATGCCCTCGTGGCATTTTTCAACCTCGCCAAGTGCAGAGCAGAGCTCCGCACGGCTCGCAAAATAACGACTTGCGTCGTCATTTTGGCATCGCATCCTGGCGATGACGCAGCCCAATGAATACTTCAACAGGCGGCTAACGGCCGACGTCACAGAAGGGCCGGCCTGACGCCCGGATCAAACGGCGGCCAACGATGAGCCCGTGCCGGCGGCCGGCGCCGCGCCAATCAGATCCTGCAATGCCGGCAACAAATCCGGAAAGCGAAACGTGAATCCCTCTTCCGCCAGCCGTCGCGAGACGACATACCGCCCATACAGGGCCAACTCGGCGTCGGTTCGCAAAAACAGCGGAGCGCCGAGACGGACCATCCAGGCAAACGCCGGCAGCCCGATCGGGTGGCCGACGGCGCGCCGCAACGCGCGCATGAAAACTTGTTGAGAAACCGGGTTTGGTGACGAGGCGATATAAGCTCCGTGCATGGTCGAATCGATCAACGCCCGCTCGAACAACCGGTTCAGGTCGAGCTCGTGAATCCAACTCATCCCTTGGGTGCCGGAGCCAACTCTCCCCCCGAGGCCGAGCCGAACGAGCCAGCGCAAGCGGGCAAGCGCGCCGCCGCCGGCGCCGCGGTCGCGACCGATGACAAAGCTCGTGCGGAGCACGACGGCGCGCTGCGTAGGCAACACGGCGGCGGCGAAAGCGTCCTCCCAGGCCTGTCCCACGAAGGGCGCAAAACCGACGCCAAACGGCGCATCCTCGTCGCACACCACTGCTGGCGGATCGCCATAGCGGTGCGCCGTGCTCATTTGAACCCAGACCGGCGGCGGCCGATCGAGGCCCCGCAGCGCGCGTCCCAGAACCCGGGTCGCTTCCACGCGCGAGCGCAGAATCTCGTCTTGATGGGCCGGCGTCTTGATGCAATCGACGCTACGGCCAACCAAATTGATCAGCGCGGCCGCGCTATTCAGTTCGGCAGCCCACTCGTCCAAGGTCCGCGCGTCCCAGCGCACGTGCCGCCACGGGCCGTTGATTTTTGGCGGCCGGCGCGAGAGCAAGATTACGCTCCGGCCCGCCGCCGCAAGAAAATAGGCCAAAGACACACCGAGAAATCCGCTCCCGCCGGCCAACACCACCGGCCCGGTCGCATCGTTACGTTCGTTCGTCGGGCGTGGCGGAATGTAAGTCATGGGTTTGGCTAGCGGCCCCGAGAAATGTGGGTGATGCCAGTCCAACCGCGATCGATGGGTCAACCTTAACAGCCTGTTGAAAAATGCCCTCGTGGCATTCTTCTCGCCAAGCGCAGAGCATAGCTCCGCACGGCTCGCAAAATAACGACTCGCGTCGTCATTTTGGCATCGCATCCCTGTGCTGACGCAAGCGGTTGAATACTTCAATAAGCTGATTGGCGTTGCCATCGCAAATGGCGGCGCACCAGGCGACAAAGATCAACTCCATCCGGGGATAATTCCGCCCTCGATTGACGCGGGTATCGGTAAGATTGACAAAATGTTTGTAATTTTTACCAACGAATACGGTCGCCATCGAATTCCCCTCCGTGCCAACAGGTTGCTAGCGACGCGATCTCACTCGAGACCACTTTTCCGGAAGCTCCTCCATGCAATAATTGAACCCGCGATCCGACACGCGATTGCCCTGGGTGAGCCCCGACGATGACAGGCCGACGAAGGTAGGCAGAAACCCCAATTTTAATTGCGATCTGGAATGAGGAACTACAATGCAAACTAGCTCCTAGAGAGCGGCCGGTTCGAGAATTCAAGGTATTCGCGATTCGACGAAAATCCAGCGGATGCGCGGCCAACTCGTCGAGCATGCTGCCATATTCACGTCGCGCCACGCTTTTGTTAAGATGGCCGCTTTCCCGTTCCGCTAGGTTGTGCATTTAAGCTGCGCGCGATTAGTGAGCACCGATGAATTCCGCCTCTAGTCCTTCATCGGTTCCAAGCAACTTTTCGGCGGACGATTCGATTCTGGGCTTCAAGTATCAATTGCGGTACGCTCTGTATCTCCTCTACGACGCGCAGCGGGCCGACGGACTGGACGTAGCGATCGACATTGAACGCATTGACGACATCGACGTTCATGCCGCGAATAAACTGACGAAACTTGTCCAGACAAAAGACACCGCCACCATCCTCACAAATTCCAGCGCGCCATTTTGGAAGACAATTCGAATTTGGAGCGACGCTATTCGCAATGGCGTCGTCGATCCAACAGCTATACGAGCCTTCCTGCTGGTGACAACCTCGCCAAACCCAGCAGACGATTCGGCGATTGTAAATCTTCTCCAACAGAATTCGACCGAATCGCGACAAGAAGCGCTATCGCAAATGCAAATTCGGGCCGCGACTAAGCGGCCGCAAGACACTTTAGGCAAAGCCTATCAGGCGTTCCATGACCTACCGAGCATTCAGCAGAAGCAATTGGTCGAGAAGATCACGATACAAACGAGTGCTCCAACATTTGATGGGCTGGACGAGCTCATCTACGACCAAATCGTTCACGGGCCGCCGAATAAACGAGTGGCCTTTGGAAAGGTGTTGTTCGGGCGTTGGGATCAATTGGTTGAGGCATATTTGCGTGAACGCAGTCAAGCCAAGATCACTTGGCAAGAATTGCAATCGTTGCTGCACGAGATTTCGTTGCAGTTTGAAGAAGATAATTTGCCAATTGAATTCATCGACATGCTTCGCCATGCGATCCCGTCGCTGTCTGACGACAATCGCACCTTCATGAAACAACTGATCGCCATTGGTGCCACTCCCAATCAGCGTCAGCGAGCGCAGAGGCTGTATCTGAAAGCGACGCAGCTACTTGGCTTTTGGCAACGGAATCTATTGGTGCGTCCTGATGAAGTCCTTCACCATAACCAGCGACTTATCGACGAGTGTGAACTCCAGCATGAAGGCGCTGGGACCAATTCAGGGCTCGCCAGTGCATCAGCAGAAGAAGTCGGGCGTCACATTTACAAATGGGCAAATGAGCATGCACCGCATCTTGAGGCATTACGCATTCGTCGTCGATGCAGTGATGCAGACGTGATTCGAGGCTGCCTTCACGCGTTGGCCGACGCACCGCGACTCGGCTGGCACCCCGACTGGAATATCTTGTTTGTTTCGCCGACACTCGGAGAATGAAGCTATGCTCGGTGCTTGGGAAAAACGTCCGCCAGAACTAAGGTCGCTGTTCAACCCGGCATTTTGCTCGGCCTTGATCGTCGTCGCGGTCAAGGAGTTCGGGAGTAGGCCAGTGAGCGGCGGCATGCCACTTCTTATGTCGCATCTCCTGCTTCCAATCGCGCTTCATACGGAGACGCGAAAAACGCTTCCGTCTACGACGCGCACATCTCTTACTCACTGGATAGCTGAGAACGCGCAGGTGCATATCGGTTTCGCAGATCGGGCCTTAGCTTTCCGTTCGATTACTAGAGAAGCAATCCGATTCGCTCTTGCCGGTGGGATCCTCAAGATCAATGAATCGTGCGAGTTGATTCGTGTGCCGCGCAAGCCGCGCGGTTTGGGAACCGCCGCTACGGCGTCGATAGAAGTCTCGGCTTGTTTTAAGGCTTCAAAGAACCTCGGCCGCTGGTTTGCCCGCGTCCCAGACTCAACATTTCTCTATCGCCTTTTGCGGATACTGCCCTAATCATGCAAATTCAATCGCTCATAATCTATGGCCATGATGGTCGCCAGCGCGAACTTAGGTTCAATCTGAATGGCGTCAGCATCATCGCCGGAGACTCAGCCACCGGCAAATCCTCATTGATCGAGATCGTCGATTATTGTTTGGGATCGGGCGAGTGTCGCGTTCCGGATGGGACAATCCGTGACCATGTCGCCTGGTATGCACTCAAACTCGTCTCGGAAAGGGGCGGGGTGTTGTTCGTAGCTCGACGCGGACCAGAAGCAGATCAACGAAGCACTCATCAGTTTGTCATTCTCACCGGCACGAACGTGCAAATTCCGGCGAGGGGAGAATTGATAGTGACTCATAACCTTAAGGATGCGATAGGCGTTCTTTCCGAATTTCTTGGTATTCGCCCAAACGAAACACAGAATTCTGAGGAGGTCGCCGAGAATTATGACATCACCATCAGGCATGCTATTAAATTCTGTCTGCAATATCAGGACGAGATCGCCAGCAAGCGCACCCTCTTTCACCAGCAAGGCGAGAGTTTCAAAGCTAAGGCCATCTACGACTCCCTTCCGTACCTCTTGGGATTCCAACAAGACGACTACCTCGACAGGCTCGCACAATTGAGGCAGGCAAAGAAGGAACTTGCGCAAGCTCAGCGGCGTGTGGCGGAGTACGACGGACTCGCGGCAGGGGGGCTCGATATTGGCAGCGCGTTGGTCGGCGAGGCGACACAAGTGGGCGTTCTTCAGCCTGCCGGTCTGCCGACGACCCCCGAACAACTATTGAACACTTTGGAAGGTGCTATCAAATGGTTGCCCGATTCGGCACTGCCCCTCAATGCTTCCGATGACACCCTTACCGCAGCCCAGCAAACACTGATTAGGCTTGAGCATTTCCGACAGGAACTAAAGGCACAGACTGTTGCGGCGGAGGCCGCTACCCAATTGGCCGTCGACGCAGGCACGGAGTGGCATGAGCAAGCCGCACGTTTGAAATCAATTCAACTATTTTCAGTGGCGACTGGGGCGGAGGCGATCTGTCCGCTCTGTGAACAGTCCACGACAGAGAGGGAGGCTGAATTACCCACTTTTCGCGCAGTTCAGGAGCAATTTGCAGCAACCACGACTCAGTTGTCCGAACTGGACGCTTACTTACCGAACATCAATGAATTTATCGAGAATCTTCGTGAGGAATTACTCCGGACTGACAGTGAAATTGCAGCGACCCGCCAGGCGATCCGCCAGCTTCAGCGAGAGCGCGATCAGAACAGCGATCTCCTCGATCTTACAGTGAGGCAAGCGCTCGTTGTAGGACGGATCGAACAATACCTGACGGGTATGCGAGATAAATTAGGCGACGGCGCCTCTCTGCGACGATCTGTTTCCAATGCCCAAGACCGAGTAGATGACCTCGAAGCTGGCATCAGTACTGAGGACGTGCGGCGCCAACTTCACGGCATCGCGGACCAGCTACAAGGGGTGATGACAACCTGGGCGAGCGAGTTGCAATTGGAATTCGCAACTGAGCCCTTCCGAATCAACTTCGAGAAATTGACTGTCGAAGTCAGTCGCAACGGTTATTACTTACCGCTTTACAGAATGGGTAGCGGAAAAAACTGGCTCGGCTGTCATCTGCTTGCTCATTTTGCGTTGCACTCATTTTTCATTGCCAAGCGCAGGCCAGTCCCCCGTTTTTTATTCCTCGACCAACCGACCCAAGTCTTCTATCCGCCGGATGATGTAGACAAAGCAGGGGGTGAAATTAAGGATCTCAAGGTGCGACAGGCAAGCGAGAGCGAGGACCGAGACATCGTCCAACGCATTTTCGATTGGATTTTCCAGAGGACCGAGCAGTTCGATAAAGTGAGCGGCTTTCAGGTAATTGTGACCGATCATGCTGAACTCCGAACGCCGAAGTTTCGAGCCGCACAAATTGATCTTCCCCGTTGGCGTGAAGGCGTGAATAGTCTCGTTCCGCCAGATTGGTTAAAAGAATAGTGTCCGTTCCGCTATACGCATCTTCTTTCTTGTCGCGTAGGGCGTCAAGTTAATGGCCATCTCAAACGAGGAGGCGGTCGATGGCCAACGCGATGCGGGATGCGGCGAAGGAACGATTCTGGCGAGAAGAGTTGAAGCGGTTTGCGGCGAGCGGTTCGCCGGGCCGGCATTCTGCCGCGACGAGAAGTTGGCCGAGAGCGCGTTCTACGCCTGGCGGCGCACGAACGGCGAGCGCGACGCCGAAGCCGAACGCTCGGTCAAAGCACGGCACGCGGCATCGCGCAAATCGCAACGTTCCGTGAAGCCGGTATTCGTGCCGCTCGTCGGGCCTCTTGTCCGCACATAAATCGCAGAAGACCGGCAATAATAATTGAATCGCTCGAATCGTTTATCCGCGTGGAGCGTCCATTTTTTTGGCTGGTGGGCCGAAGACCGCCGAGCCCAACCCGCGAAGGATTCCTGGCACAGCGCGTCTATTGCGGAGCGGCAGCCTTTTCCGCGGCTTGGACGCGAGTCGAGGGGAGATCGGCGACCAAGTCTTTTGCCAGTTCAATCTCGCGCGCGGTGAATACGGCTTCATGCGTGTGATTCGCGTGCGTGGTTGTCAGCGCCGCGAGCTGCTCCCAACTGAGCTGGTTGGTAAAGTGCCAAGCGGCAATCTGGGCGATTTTCTGGGTGTATCTGCCGGTGTTGATGCAGTCGATGATCTCGCGCACTTCGTCCTGATCGTTCACGGTCTCCAAGGGGGCGAGTTGATACGGGATGTGCGGCCCGGGATTCGGCTTTGCGTATTCCAAACAGACACAAGGGACGCTGACGCGCAGCGTCTTTTCGGGTGGAATGTTAAACAGCGGATTGGCCAAGCGATTTTGCGGCCCGGCGTTGCGGCCGTTGTTCAAGCCGTTGTTCTGGCCTTGAAAGCCAAAGTTCATTTGCGCGCCGACTTTTTGCGGCGCGGCGTCCTGTTTGCCGAAGACATTTTTGTTCTGATTTGCCCGCGGCAGAGCCTGCGCGAGCACGGGCACCGCCGCAATGGCGCGCGGGGCGTGAATCACCAGCGGCTGGTCGGTCTGGTTGGTGATCTGCAACACGAGCGAGCGCGCATCACGCGGAATCACGGTCGCGTCGATCTGATGCTGCGCGAGGGCCTGAAAGAACTCGAGCGGAACTCGATCCGCCGGTTTGGTCGGCGCCGTCTTGCTCGCGACGGAACCACTCGCGGGTTCGCCGCTGGTCGTCAAATCGGCTGTCCTGGGATGGGCCGCAGCGGCATCCTCCGCCGCAGACTCCGGCGCGGCAGCCCAAGCCTGCGCGAGAATCAAACTGGCGACTGCGACCGCAACCAAGGCCATTTCAATGGCGCCGCGAGAACGAATTCGACCAACCATGGGTTAACTCCAGGAAATAGGTGTCAGAGCGAGTTCCAAGGCGACCAGCCAAGCTCCGACAAGAGGCAGAGGTAATCGACGAGAAGCGAGACAAGAGAATCTGCAAATTCGACGGGCTGCGAGGATCGTTTTTTGTCGAATTCGCCCGAATCGGTTAAAATCGTTCCGCTAGTTTCACTTCGACCGTGGTGGTAGACTGGGAAGGTCGATGGCCACGCCACGGCGAACCAGCGGC
>DASRSE010000104.1:0-3620 GCA_035656655.1 Pirellulales bacterium | reverse complement strand
AACACACAAATCGCAAAGTGCTTGCTATGAATGTCCAAACCAACGTAAAACATAGTCGCCTCCCAAGGTCAGGAACGGTGAAACCCCATAAGTTCAACGTTACCTGACCGACGGAGGTTCCTACATAGTTTCAGCTAGAATCGTCTCGCGGACCTCGCGAATCTGGTTGGGATCAAGGCCGGCGGTCGGTTCATCCATGATCAAAACGCTGGCGCTGATCGAAAGATCGATGCAGCTCAAAAGGAACGATGCAGCTCAAAAGGAACGGTGCTGATCAAAACGTCCGGGGCTCTCGCGGAGTTACGTCGGGCGAGATGGCGGCCAAGGTGCACGCAAATTCCAGGCGGCAAGCCACTTCTCCGGCGCAGCTCACTTTCGCCTTCAAAAAAAAGGCCTCGGCCAGCCGCTCCACGAAGTCAACTTCAATCTGAATCGTCTCGCCAGGCCGCACCATCCGCTTAAAGCGAACATTGTTGGCTCGCGTCGCGACCGGGACCTTGTTCTGCGCCGGGGCAAGCTTCTGGGCGAGCAGAATGGCGCCGGCCTGCATCGCGGCTTCGCAGAGAATCACGCCTGGCGTGAGCGGAAAGTCGGGATAATGGCCCGCATAAAAAAACTCGCTCCCTGAAAACGTCTTGCGGCAAACGATCCGGTCGTCGCTCCGTTCGACGATTTCATCGACGAACAGAAACGGGGCGCGGTGCGGAATGGCCGCTTTGATTTCAGCAAGATTGGACATGAATGTGCAATCCGTGGTTAGCGCTCTGTGGCAAAAGGCGATGCGACCATGTTAACTTGCCGTATCAGCCAGAGCATAGCGGAGGGCCGTCTGTGCGCAGGGCGAAACTCCGGATTGCGGATGCCGACTCCGACCGCGCCCCCCGCGAAATGATTCCAACGGTCGTCAGCGCAGCGCCGTATTGGGCGCGGCCGTCTTCATCAGCAGCGCATCGACATCGTTGGCGACAATCACGCCATAATTGATCGCCCCCAGCCAGCCGGACATGATAATCCCCACGCTGCCGGCGTGATAGAGTCCGCGGACTTGGTCGGCCAGGGCGCGGCTCACGGCGAGCCCTTCAAACTTGGTGCCGAAGCTCGCCCCCAGGGCGTGCTTGGTGTAGTGCTTGAACGTGAGCGGCGTCGATGCCTCCGCATGGTCGAGTTGCTCGCGCAGCCGCGGCACATACTGGCTCAGCGCGGTGAGCGTCGTTTCGACCAGATCGCGTTTGCTGGCCTCATATTCCTCAGGCGAAAGCTGGGCCCAATCGGCATGGTTGGCGTTCGTGCTCGAAACGATCAACGAGCGCTCGCTGCCCGGCCGGGTGCGCGGATAATAAAACGAGTAGGTGCGGCTGGTGACCTGGCGGCTTAAGAGCGACTCGGTTCGAAACAAAGGCGCGGTCGAGCTGAACAAGAGGTCGCCGTGGCTCTCATCGAGCTGCACGCCCGGCTGGAGCGCCATGTAGACCTGGCAACTAGAATTGTTCAAACGGACCGCGCGGGCTTCTTCGACGAACGACGGCTCGAAGTATTCTTCGCCGACCAATTGGAAGATCGTCGCTTTGAGGTTGGCGTTGGAGACGATCGAGCGAGTTTTGAGGGTGCGGCCATTCACCACGACGCCCGCGACGCGGCCGCGTTCGACGACGATCTTGTCGACGTCGCAGCGGATCCGCACGTCGACGCCGTTTTTAAGCAATTCGTCGTGCATCAGCCGAATCAGCCGATCGGTTCCCCCCTCGAACGTGAAGACTCCCTGCGACATGAAGTTGGAAAACACGATGCCGTAAGAGATCGCCGGATCTTCGAGCGTCGACCCGTTCGCGTAGGTGATCGGCTCCATGAGCAGCCGAATCACATCCTCGCGGCCTGGAAAGAACTTCTCGAACAATTGTCCCGCGGTCGTCGATTGATCGTCGTAGAAGTTCATATTCCGCGCCGCGTCGAAAAACGCTTGGACGGTTTCCGCGGCGATGGCAAATTTCTCGACCAGAAGACGCGTGAAATCATCGCGATTGAAGGAGGTCGTGAGCGAAAACATTGGGTTGTCGAAGCGGATGTTTTTCAACTGGACGATCGAATCGGCGATTTCGGCCGTCCAATACCGCCGGCAACTTTTGATCATGCCGACGGGAAAGCCGTGCAACGAGACGTCGAAGATGTGGCCGCCGGGGCGGCGAAACCACGTCGCCATTCCTCCGAGCTTGTAATGCTGCTCCAGCAGCAGGACCGAGTGGCCCGCCCGCGCCAAGGTGTTCGCGGCCGTCATGCCGGCTAGACCGCTGCCAATCACAATGCAGTCGTACTGGTCACGAACGTCTTTGAGAAAATCGCGCGGCATGAAGAAAAAGCCAACCCGGCAGACAGGGGCGAAAACTCGTGGAAGAACGGAATGACAACGCGACGGTGGAATTCAAACAGCTCGGCCGCGTTCGTCGGCATGATCTGAACCGACCGGAATCGCGGCGCGGAAAACCGGTCGTTAGCGCGGCAGGCAATGGACATTCGCCATGGCGATTCCGCTGACCAGCGCGCCGACGATGCCGACATATCCTTGGTCGGTGCCGCACAGAAATAAATTCTGAAAGGGGGTCGTGCCATCGTACCTTTTTTCCGGAGCGCCGTACACCGCTCCTTGGTCGTGTCCGGTAAAGCGGCGAATCGTCGTCGGCGTAAACATATCGGTTGCGACGGTGAATGGCGCGCAATCGGGCACAAACCGCGCCGCCGACTGCTGGACCGCCGCGAACCACGCCTGCTTGGCGTCTTGATAGCGTTCCGGCGAGAGCGCCTGCCAGCGCTCGAAATTGGCGAGCGCGGTCACCCGCACAATCCCTTCCGCAAGGGGCGCGTCGTACGCAAAATTGTTGGGCGAGCAAATCACCCCGCTGCGGACATCGACCAACTCGGCGGGCCGGCGCCAATCGAAATTCGCCGCGTCGTTGAAGAAGACAATGGTCTCGGCATGGCCGTAGCTGGCCGGAGGCCGATCCAGAATCGAGATGGTTTCAACGAACGACAAAATGCCGCCGGCGACCGGCGCCGGCGCGGCGGCGCTGCAAAGCCGCGCGGTTTCGACGGCTCCGGCGGAGGAGAGAATCTGTTTCGCCGAGAGCTCTTGGCCGTCATCGAGCACGACGCCGACCACGTTTGGGCCGGCGGTTTTTAGGCGGGCGACGCCGGCCCGCAGCCGCAGGAGGCCGCCGAGTTGCTTGTAGCGGCGTACGAGTTTCTTAAGAATGAGGCGCACGCCCGCTCGCGGCCGGGCGAAGCCCTCGAGAAAGATGCTGCGAAACATGATGCAAAATTGGGCGACATCCATGTCCGTCTCGCGCGCATTGCCGTAATACATCAGCGGACAAAGGAGCATTTCCACGAGCAACGGCTCCGTAAGAAAGCGGCGCAGATAGGCTCGAGCCGAGGTCCGCGGCGCGCGCAAGTCAAGTTGGTCGTAGTCGGGCAACTCGGCAATCAGGCGACGCAACCCAGCAATTTGATCGGGAAACTGGCTGGAGACTTCTGCTGGCAAAAGCTGCGGATCGTTGGAAAATCGCAAGTTCGCGCCGGGGAACGCGATCCGCGAGCCGAACTGCTCGCGCAATTCAAATTCGTCCCAA
>DASRSE010000103.1:0-5366 GCA_035656655.1 Pirellulales bacterium | reverse complement strand
CAACACGCTACGCCGCCTGTAGGGTGGGACCAGAACGGCGCAGCCGTGCGCAGGCCCACCAGCGTTTGATGCAGCCGATTGATGGATTACCGAGCGCGCGCTGATTACGTTGTACCGCGGATTGTCGTAGCCGCCCGTCGGTGTAAACGACGGGCTTCAACCCGCGTTCGAAACAGCTTCAACCCGCGTTTGATGCGGCGCGATCCGCTGGTGGGCCTGCATTCGCTGCGCGAATTGGTCCCACCCTACGCCGCCTCGCGCGTGTCCCCCCAATTTCGGCGCTCTTCGGCATTTCGCATTTAGCATTCAGCATTTAGCATTTAGCATTTCGCATTTAGCATTTCGCATTCAGAACTCCTGCCAACACGCTACGCCGCCTGTAGGGTGGGACCAGAACGGCGCAGCCGTGCGCAGGCCCACCAGCGTTTGATGCAGCCGATTGATGGATTACCGAGCGCACGCTGATTACGTTGTGTCGCGGATTGTCGTAGCCGCCCGTCGGTGCAATCGATGAGCTTCAACCCGCGTTTGATGCGGCGCGATCCGCTGGTGGGCCTGCATTCGCTGCGCGAATTGGTCCCACCCTACGGCTGCCTCGCGTGTGTTCCCCCAATTTCGGCGCTCTTCGGCATTCGGCATTTAGCATTTAGCATTTCGCATTTCGCATTTCGCATTCAGAACTCCTGCCAACACGCCGACGTCCTCCTTGGTGGGCCTGCATTCGCTGCGCGAATGGGTCCCACCCTACGGCGGAATGCCATTGGTATGCCGGAATGGGTCCGACCTGACGCGAGCGCTCTACGCGACCCACTGCCGAAAGGCTTGTTGCGAATGCCGCAAGAGATCCTGATAATCGGACATTTCGATCTCTTCGCCCATCAGCTCGACATCGTAATCGCCGTCGAAGCCGGCCCCGGCCAAGGCCTTGATGATCTCGCCCAGCGGCAGGTTTCCTTCCCCCAGGCGGCAACGATTGTGCTCGTGATTCGGCGGATCCTTGCGATCGCCCAAATGGACGATTCCAATCCGCGGCGTCAACTCGGGAATCCAATCGATCAGGCCCGGCTCCTCCGCGATATGATAGGTGTCAAAGGCAAGCTGGACGCGCGGGTGGCTGACTTTGCCGATCACCTCGAGCGCGTCCTTGATGTTCGTCAAAAAGGTGCATTCGGCCGCGCAGCCGACGTGCATCGGCTCCAGGGCCAAATTGACGCGATGTTGCTCGGCTAGCGGAGCCAGTTCCTTGAGGGCTTCGGTCAAGAGCCGTTTGGCGTGGTTGTGCGTATGGCCGGCTCGGCCGCCGCTATAGATCACGAGACAGCCAGCGTGCAGCTTGCCGGCCAATTCGACGGCCTCGACGGCGTCTTCGACGCTTTCGCGAAAGGTGCGGCCTTCGCTGCCGGTGAATCCGCCGGCCCACATCAAGTTCGAGACGGCCAAGCCGCTTTCCGCGAGGAGCTCGAGCCCTTTCTCTTCGCCAAAATCCGACAGCTTCTGCCGCCAGACGCCGATCGCCGGGATTCCCGCCGCCCGATAGTGCGTCACATCCTCGTCGAACGACCACCGATAGGTCGTGATCTCACTCATCGAAAACCGAGCCATCCGTCGCTCCCTTGCTGAACCGCCAGCAAACCGTCACTGGCATCGGCGAGCTAGTATGCAGCAAAGCCGCCCCGGAGGCAAGCAGCGTTGCTAGCGCGCCAAGCTAGCCTCGGCGCGGGTGCGCGCTCCGCGCAGGGCCGCGCCGTCATAACGTGGGGCCCAAGGGCCACGGGACAAATTCTTCGTCCCCATAGCCGAGTTGCTCGCTCTTCGTCTGCTGTCCGCTGGCCACGCGGAGGATTTCTTCAAAAATCTCGCGGCCAACGCTTTCGATCGAGCGTCCTTCGCTGAGAATGGTGCCGGCGTTGAGATCCATATCCGCTCGCATCCGTTCGAACATGGGCGTATTCGTGGCGACCTTGATCGAAGGGGTCGGCTTGCAGCCAAAGCAACTGCCGCGGCCCGTCGTAAACACGAAGGCGTTCGCGCCGCCTGCGACAATGCCCGTCACGCTGACCGCGTCGAAGCCGGGCGTATCCATCAGCACAAACCCTTTTTCCGTGACCTGCTCGGCGTAGAGATAGACGGCGTTCAGCGCGGTGGAGCCAGCTTTCGCGATGGCCCCGAGTGATTTTTCGTAAATCGTGGTCAGACCACCTTCCTTGTTGCCGGGCGATGGATTGTTGTCGAGGGTCGCGCCAAAAACGTCGGCATACCATTCCCACCACTTGATGCGATCGATCAGTTTCTGGCCCACCTCGGGCGTTCGCGCGCGCCGCGTGAGGAGTTGTTCGGCCCCATACACTTCGGACGTTTCGGCGAGGATCGTGGTCGCGCCGCAGGCGACGAGCAAATCGCTGGCGATGCCCAGCGCCGGATTCGCCGTCACGCCGCTATTGCCATCCGAGCCGCCGCAGTTGGTCCCCAGGATGATTTCGCTCGCGGGGACGGTCTCGCGGCGAAGCGCGTTCAGTCGCGGCAGCAGTTCTTGAATCTTGTGGAGGGCCGCGTCGACGGTCCGCTGCGTGCCGCCCAATTCTTGCATGCTGAGCGTGATCGGCCGTGCGCGCGAAGCCGCTTCGCCTAGCGAGGCGATCTGCACGAGCTTTTCTTGGCGGACGATATAGCCAATCTCGCCCGTCTCGCAGCCCAAGCCAATCAGCAGATAGCCGCCGATGTTTGGGTGTTTCGCCATGCCGCCGAGCGACCGCGACAGGAGTTGATGATATTCGCCTCCGTATTGGATGCCGCAGCCTGCCCCATGCGCAATCGGGATCACCCCGTCCACGTGGGGAAAGTCGCGCAGCAGGCCCGACTCGCGGACGCGCTGCGCGACCATTTTGCAGACGGTGGCCGAGCAGTTGACCGACGAAATCACAGCCAGATAGTTGCGCGTTCCGACGCGGCCATCGGCTCGGCGAAATCCTTGAAACGTCCGATCGGTGATCGGCGTTGGGTCGGGCGGAACCGCGGTTGAAAACTCGTACTCGCGGCTAAACCGCTCCGCCGAAACATTATGGACGTGAACCCACTCCCCCGGCGCGATTTCCGCGAGCGCAAAGCCAATCGTCTGGCCATATTTTCGCACCGGCGCGCCCGGCGCGATCGCTTCCATCGCGAGTTTGTGACCCAGCCGAATCGACTCGCGGAGCCGCACGCTGTGTCCGGCGGCCTGAATCGTATCTCCCGCCGCCAAGTCGCGAGCTGCAACGGCGGTGTTGTCGCCCGGATGCAGGACGACCACCGAGATTGAATTTGTGGCTGCCATGGTTCAATTCCCGGGAGAAAGTGCGCGTTGGTTCGCTCGTAAGTTGCAGATTTTGCTAGCCTTAGGTCCGAAAAACAGAAAACTTTCGCCCTGCCAGGGATCAAATTCGACCCGCTCGCGTCTATAATTCTAATGGAGCTATTCTAGGCCAAGCGGCCGACGTTCTCAAACCGTTCCGTCTGCGCGGCGCGGCACTGTGATCGTCGTGCCGCCAGGGCCGAGCGATGACGGCCAAACAGCCCATCGCCGAACGGTTTCGCTTCAGGAAGCGCCGCTTTTGGAAAGGGATTCTCAGCGATGTCCACCGGAATGTTCACCCCCAGCAATGAGGCGGTCCGTGCTGCCGGCGCCGGCGAGTCCGAATCGTTCATCGATGGCCAATTGCGCCGCACCCGCGCCCAGGTGAAAGCCGTCGATATCGCCGGCGGCGTGATGGTCCTGGTCATCGGCAGCCTGTTGTTCTGGCTGGCGGCCGCATTGCTCGATCAGTGGATCTTGCCGGGCGGGCTGGGCTTCTGGGGACGGTTGATGGGTTGCGTGGGCTATCTTGCCGCGGCGGGCTATTTTTTTGCGGTCCGCATCCTCCCGCCGCTGATCAAGCGCATTAACCCCCTGTACGCCGCGCAAACGATCGAGCGGGCGCAGCCCACCTTAAAAAACAGCGTTCTTAACTTTTTGTTTTTCCGCTCGCATCGCGAAGGCGTTCCGGACGGCGTTTATCAGGCCCTGCGGATGCAGGCGGCGGGCGGATTGAAGTTCGCGCCGATTGACACGGCGGTCGATCGCTCGCGGCTGATCAAAATGGCCTATGTGCTGTTGGGCGTGCTGGCGGCCTGCTGCGCCTATAAGGTCCTCTCGCCGAAAGACCCGTTTCAAACGCTCGGCCGCGTGATGCTTCCGTGGGCCGACCTTCATCCGGCCGCCCGCGTGCAGATCGACGACATTCAGCCGGGCGATCAGGTCGCGTATCGCGGCCAGCAAGTAAAAATCTCCGCGCTCATTCGCGGACTCAGCGGCGACGAAAACGCGGTGCTGACTTTTTCCACGGCCGATGGTCAGAACGTCGAACAGACCCTCACGATGCACGTCCCGAAAGACGCCGAGCGCCACGAGGTTCTGCTGCCTGGCGGCGATCTCGGCCTGCAAGCCGACGCCGAATACTGGATCAAGGCGGGCGACGCCGTTTCGCGCCACTATCATTTGCAAGCGATCCCGACCCCAACCATCACGGTTGATCGGATCGAATTCGACTATCCGGACTATATGCGGTTTGAGCACCGCCAAGTCGAAAACCAAGGCGACATCAAAGAGTACGAAGGAACTCGCGTCACACTGCATGCCATCGCGAATCACCCGATCAAGGAAGCGTTCGTCGATTGGGAGTGCGACGGCACGGACGATCTGCGGATGCGCTGCGAAGATCGCACCGCGACGGTCTCGTTTGAGCTGAAGATGCGCGAAGGGGATCGCCAAACGCCGGAGCATACGAGCTACCAACTGCGATTTGTGACCGCTGCCGGCAATCGGAATCCGGAACCGGTTCGCTACAAGATCGACGTGTTGCCTGACTTGCCGCCGGAAGTCGCCATTCTGACTCCCAAGGCCGATGAGCTGTCGCTGCCGGTGAATGGTCGCGAAACGTTTAATCTGAAGGCGGCCGACCCGGACTTTCTCTTACAGAGCGTCCGCGTCATCGGGCGCAAAAACAATGAGCAAGTGTTTAGCCAAGAACTGCTGCCCGAAGCGTGGAAGGGGCAGTTTCTAGGCAATTTCGAGTTCGTTCCACAAAAATACAAGCTGCAAGCCGGCGACGTCATCGAACTGTTTGCCCAGGCAATCGACAATAAAAATCCCAATCCCAACCAGACGGAGTCGGCCACGCCGCACAAGAAGATTCAAATCGTGCAGGCGGATCCGCGGCAACAGCCAAACCCGCAGCAACCGCCGAACCAAGGGCAAAACAACCAGAATCCGCCGCAACAGAATCCGCCCAACGGTCAAAAGAATCAAGCGAACAATCCCCAAAACAATCCGCAAAACCAAAAACCAAACCAGC
>DASRSE010000102.1:0-6895 GCA_035656655.1 Pirellulales bacterium | reverse complement strand
ATCGGTGCTGCCGATCGACAGCGAGACGCCATGCATCACGATGGGATAGCGCTCGGCAATCCGGTCAAGGACGTAGCGCGGGCGGCCCTGCGAATCGATGAAGTTTTCGGAGATGACCTCAAACCAATCGACCGCGGGCGTCTGTTCCAGCAGATAGCTGAAGTGGACATTGCGCAAGCCCACGCCCAGACCTAAATTCGGAAAACCGCAGCGCGGCGTCAGCATAACAATGGATAGAGGGCCCAAGCTCCCTCGTTGCAGAATTGCCCCGCCACCCAAGCTAGCGTAGTGCGCGAGCCGGGATCAGTCGCTGCTGACCCAGCAGGCCCCAGACATAGCCGCCGAACAACAACGCGGAGAAACACAAGTCTCCGGCCAACGTGCCGCGAAAAAAGGGCACGGCACTGACAAACGCGATCGTCAAATTGTCCAGCGTGTGCGGCATTGTGAAAAACCAATGTGCGAAATTGGTCGACACGAAAAAGACCACCGACGACAACATAGCGCAACCAAGCACGCGCGGCGCCGTCAGCTCGCTTCGCAAGATCGACCGCAAGCCGATCGGAAACAGCATCGCCGCATAGACCGTCGCAGCAACCCCTGGATTTCCGTAGCCGCCGAGGAACATGTTGCTGATGGTCAATGCGCCCACGCTCAAGAAGGCCGCCATCCAACCGCTGGCGAAGAAGAAGCCGGCGAATAAACCGACCGCGGCGACTGGGGTAAAATTCCACCAGCCCAACTCCGTGGAAAGGAGCCGGCCCACAACGGCGATTCCCAGCAACACGGCGAACACAATCAGGGTTTGCGAACGACGATTCATGAATCGAAATTCCAGGAGAGAGGGGTCAGCAGGTTCATTTTGAATTGTATTCGTAAATGGCGAACCTCCACAAGACGCGATCGCCGGCGGAGAGCGAAAAATCGCCTGCCCCGCGCTCGGCCTCTTTGCCATTCACGCGAAACATCCAGTTTTTCGCCTTGGCGCCTCCCCCTTCGTTTTTGAGGTCGTCGATTTGCTCGACCAGCGCTTGCGCGCCGGTTCCGACCGCGACAAACTTGATCCCGTGCGGGTGATCGTGCGCGGCCTGCAGCGCGCCGAGCACCGTCTGATCCTTGGTCAACTCGAGCTCGGCAAACTCTTTTTTCACGCCGTCGCCATAATCGATCTCCACCATGATCGGTTTGACGCTCGGCGCCGCCGCCGTGGTTTGCTTTTGGGCAATCGTAAAGCCGAACAAGGACACGAGCGCAAAGATGACACAGCTCCATTCCTCCGCCGAGGGGAACCAGCGAAACCGCCGCGCGGATTGTATCCGATCTATCGGCATCGAACAGCCTAGCAGTTCTAACAACCCCAAGCGAAGCACCGCTCCGCGCAATAGTCGTCCGCAATCTACGGCGCCGCGATCCGTATTTTAGCCGGTGGTTGCGCGATTGGAAAGTTTTGTTTGCATTCCGCGCACGCATCGCGTATCAACAATCGTATCCCGCCGAGTGCCCTTCGCAATACCATCCTTTTGAGCAAAAACCGGCCGCCGCCGGCCCCCCGCATTCCGGCCATGGCTCGTATGTGCAGCATCCACTTGGCCGGGTCGGGCCAAGCGATCTTATCGTCTGCGTTCGTTCATTCCGCCCGTTTATAAAGGAGTTGTCACCATGCGGCGTCTGACCTTCATTGCTTCGCGCGGACTGATGGCACTTGTCCTATCGACTCTCGTGCGCGCGGAGGCGCGCGCGGAAAACTGGCCCGGCTGGCGCGGTCCGACAGGGGTGGGCGTGTCTGCCGAGCAAGATTTGCCGACGACTTGGGATGCCAAGAAAGGCGACCACGTGCTTTGGAAAGCGCCGCTCGGCGAAACCAATGGGCACTCGAGCCCGATCGTCTGGGGAGATCGCGTCTTTCTCACCACCGCAGCCAAGCAATCGCACGCGGAAGAAGAAGCGAAGGCGATTCCGGCTCATTTTCTCAATTGCTTTCAACTGTCTGACGGCAAACTGCTCTGGAAAACTCCGATTGAAGGAGGCCAACAAACGGCCGGATATGCGATCTATGCGACGCCCACGCCAATCACCGATGGCCATGCAGTCTATTGTTGGTTTGGCTCGGGCGTGGCGGCCGCGGTTGACTTCGACGGCAAACTGCTTTGGCGCCAAGTACGGCCGGGCCCCTTCAAACTCAACCCCGGGCTTTGCAGCAGCCCGGCCTTGTACCAGGACACGATGCTGTTGCTTTGCGATCAAGGGGGCGGCGGCTGGCTCCAGGCGCTCGACAAAAAGACGGGTGAGATCAAGTGGGAACAAAAGCGTCCCAAGCATTCTTATAACAACAGCACGCCGATCTTGATCCATGTTCACGGGCAACCGCAGTTGTTGATTCAAGCGTCGAACCAACTGCAAGGTCTCGATCCGGCCTCCGGTGAGCCGATCTGGTGGTGCACGACCAATGGCTTCGGGTCCACGCCTGCCGTATCGAAGGGACTGATTTATAGCGACTCGGGCAATGGCGAAAATGGCGCTGTCGTCGCGGACGACGGCAAGGGCGATGTCACCGCCACGCATTTGAAGTGGCATTCCAAGAAAACGCCGTCGCAATATAGCTCCGCGGTCATCTCCGGCGATTTTGTCTATCGGGCGCAGAAACCCGGCCTAATCGAATGCCGCCGCTTGAGCACCGGCGACGAGGTCTTTTCCGAGCGCGCCGAAGGAGTATCCGTGACGTCTAGCCCCGTTGCGACCGCCGGGGGCTTGATTTATTTTGGCAACTCGGGGCGCAGCTACGTGATCAAGGCGAGCGACAAGTTTGACGTGGTCGCGGTCAATAACCTGAACGATGGCGACAACGCAGCTTCGATGGCCGTCTCGCCAGGACGGCTGATTATTCGCGGCGACCACTGGCTATTCTGCCTCGGCAAGCCGTAGAAGTTCAAACCGCCGCGCCTGACAATGCGCGGATCATGAGCAATTTCAGGAGACGGCAACATATAAGCGGGCGGCCGCCCCGCGTGCTATTTTGTCAGTCGTTCGGCGACGAGCGGGCCGAAGTAGCTCACCGTGTGACCGCCATTTTGCGTGATGACGGCGGCAATTCGGCTCGCTTCATCGCGATCGTCCGCATCGACGGCGAACGAGACATGGCCGTTGCTGAGCTCTTGAATCGCGAATTCGACCGTCTCGCTTTCCGCGTCGCCCATAAAAAACTTTCCTTGCGACCGTTCGAGAATGTGTAATCCTTCTTGGCCAAACAGAACGGTAATTTTCTTGCGCGGAACGCCGACTGCATTCAGGGCTTCAATGATGGCATCACATTCGGCTTGCGTATTGACGAAACCGACCACGCGCCCGCTTGGCGAAGGCACCGTCTGACCACGATCATGCAGAGGTTGAACGTCCATGGGAAGGACCTTTCGGGAAATGATAAAGGATAAGTGCTAAATGCTAAGTGCTGAGTGCTAATTGCTAAATGGGGATTGTAGGGTGGGACAAACACGGCGAAGCCGTGTGCGGGCCCACCGATTCTGAAATGCTAAATGCTAAGTGCTAAATGCTGAATGGGGATTGTAGGGTGAGACAAACGCGGCGAAGCCGTGTGCGGACCCGATTCTGAAATTCTGAGTGCTAAGTGCTGAATGGGGATTGTAGGGTGGGACAAGCACGGCGAAGCCGTGTGCGGGCCCACCGATTCTGAAATGCTAAATGCTGAAGGCGAATTGCTGAATGGGGACCCGACGAGGTTTGGACCGCAATTATGATTCTGTTTCTTTAAAAGGCGAGCCGCGGTTGGCGGCTCCGGCATCCATCATGTCGAGGCCGCTGCCGCGACTCGCCCCGTCGGCCCGCGCAATTCTCTCGTGAGAATTCTCGTCACGCGCGGGCGTGTCCGTTTTTTTCAGGCGGGAGGGATCGTTCCCATTCATTCCGACGGCTGCTTTTTCACACCCGCGCATGGACCCCTTCGCCGATTTCCTCGACGAGCTTTTCGCAAAATGCGTCGAGGTCCGCCGGTTTGCGGCTGGTGATCAATCCATTATCGACGACCACTTCTTGATCAACCCATTCCGCGCCGGCATTTCGCAAATCGGCCTCTAGCGACGGCCACGAGGTCATCCGGCGACCGCGGACAACGCCTGCATTGATCAGTGTCCACGGCCCGTGGCAAATCGCGGCGACCGGCTTTCCAGCGTCAAATAGGTCGCGTACAAAGCGGACTGCTTTTTTATCCAGCCGCAACTTGTCCGGATTCATCACGCCGCCGGGCAACACGAGCGCGTCATAGTCGCTGGCCTGGGCATCGCCCACGACGCGGTCGATGTGAATCTGCGCTCCCCAGTCCATCCCATCCCAGCCGCGGATATCGCCGCTACGGATGGAAATAATCTCGGTGGTCGCGCCCGCATCATCCAGGGCGCGCTGCGGGCGCTCCAGTTCGCTCTGTTCAAAACCATCGGTCGCTAAAATGGCGACCCGCTTGCCTTGGAGAGATTCCATAAAGCACCTCCATTATGCAAAAACCACGAATTTGAGGCGAATTGAGTGCCCCGCCAGAGTCAAATGTGCATAATCTGTACCGCCTGAACCGATTTTCGCTCCGCGAGATAAGTTTCACGAGGTGGACGTCTCATTCCGCCTTTGGAGCATGCCGCTGGATTCCCGCCTGCGCGGGAATGACGGAAAGGGTCGAGGCTTTGGATTCCTGATCGCGCGGGAATGACGGAAAAGGTCCGATGCTGGATTCCCGCCTGCGCGGGAATGACGGAAAAGTCCGGATGCTGGACCGACTCGGATTCGTCATTCCCGCGCAGGCGGGAATCCACACCAGCGACAGAAAAGAGCATCAACGAATGAAGATCGTTTCTCTCTTGCCTGGCGGAACGGAAATTCTTTGTGCGCTCGGGCTGCGCGAAAGCTTGGTGGGCGTCAGCCATGAATGCGACTTTCCGCCGAGCGTGTCCCACCTGCCGCGGTTAACGCGCTCGCGTCTGGCGGCGGACCAATCGAGCTTGGCAATCGACGAGCAAGTGCGTGCACAACTTCAATCAGGCGAGTCGCTGTACGAGTTGGACGCAGCGCGGCTCTACGCATTGGCGCCCGATTTGATTGTGACGCAGGCGCAATGCGAGGTCTGCGCGGTTCGATTCGCCGACGTCGAGCGTCTCGTTCAGCATGCGCCCGAATTGCGCCAGACGCAGATCTTCTCCTTGCAACCGGCTAGCTTGGGCGAAATGTTTTCGGATCTGAACCGGCTGGCTGAAGTCGTGCAAAGGAGGGCCGCGGCGCGCGCTTTTTTAGAACAGGCGCAGGCTCGATTGGCGGCTGTCGGCGCCGCCCTGGCGAATGTTCTGGCCCGGCCGCTCCCCAAAGTCGCCTGCATCGAATGGCTCGACCCGCTGATGCTGGCAGGGCATTGGACGCCGGAGCTGATCGCGCTGGCGGGAGGAACAAGCGGCCTAACCAAGGCGGGCGCGCCGAGCCCCTATGTCCGCTGGTCGGCGCTAGCGGAATTTGACCCCGACACGATCGTTGTCGCTCCGTGCGGATTCGATCTCACCCGCACCCGGCAGGAAATGTCGAATCTCGCGCGCAACGCATTTTGGCGACAACTCCGCGCAGTCGTTCGCGGAGAGGTCTATTTGCTCGACGGAAATGCGTATCTGAATCGGTGCGGGCCACGCCTGATCGATACGGTCGAACTGCTGGCCGCGCTGGTGCATCCGGAGGAAGCTGCGTCGTTCGCGGCCCCGCGCTCTGCCGGTTACGAGCGCTGGCAGCCAGGCTGGGAGTGATCTCGCTGGGGCCGATCGCGCGGGTCGATTATTCTTGCGGCTTACGATCGTGCAGTTGCTTTTCCAGATCGGAAATGCGCTGCTCGAGTTCGTGAACGCGGCCTTCGAGTTGTTCGACTCGTCGCGGCAGATCGACGATGCGCTGGACCGGTCCATCCCCGGCTGGGATCAAGGGCTTGGTTTTTGGCATGGTCGGCATTACGGGAGGCGACGTGCTCGGCGACAGTTCTCCCGCCAGATCGGTGGTCCCCCCGACTCCGACACCGGGCGCCGGGGGAGCGGGCGGCCCCGAATTGGCGCGGCCAGGATCACTGCGGCCAGGATCACTGCGGCCAGGCGTCACCCGGCTGGCGCCATTGGAGGGTTGCGGCGGCAGCGCCGGCGGTTGTCCCGACAGCTTGAGCGGCGGCGCCTCGGGGCCGAGCGGAAGTTCCTCGCGGAGTCCTGGCCGCGGCGGACCCGCCAGACCCCCGGCGTCGATTAGAGTCGCTTGCTTGCGGAGGAATTGTCCGTTCTCGATGTACCCGATCTCGATCTGTTTGCCGACCGGATTTTGCCGAATGCGTTGCGCTAAATCCTCAGGGTCGCGAACGCGGCTGTTGTCGATCGCGATAATCACATCTCCGGCCTGAAGGCCGGCCCGCTCGGCCGGCGTGCCGGGCGAGACCGCTTGCACCAGCGCGCCGGTTTCTCCCGGCGGCAAATTCAGGCGAGTGCGAACCGCGTCCGTCACGATTGTGGTTTGCACGCCGAGCAGCGGCCGCGCCGCGCCGCCCGGACGGCCGGCCGCTGAGTTGTTACTGCCGGGAGGTGCACTGCCTGGGATGGAACCACCCGCGGCGCTTCCCGCCGGCGCGAGCGGATCGGTGGGTCCGGCCTCGTCGGCGGGCGGGTCGGGGATTTTTCCGAACTCAGGAAAACGGCGCTGGTCGGCTACGGGACGAGCGCCGAGCACGACCTCCAGCTTTTGCGGCGTCCCGGCTCGTTCGATTTGGAACGCAACCTTGTCGCCGGGCGCTCCTGTCCCCAGGGCGGCGCCGAAATCTTCCATTTTACGGACCGGCTGGCCATTGATCGCGGTGATCAGATCTCCGGCCTGAAGTCCGCCCTTT
>DASRSE010000101.1:0-11004 GCA_035656655.1 Pirellulales bacterium | reverse complement strand
GCCAAGATCGAATGGCCGAACGCAATCGCGATGCCCATGAAGCCGATCGCACTGAGCCAACCCGGCGCGGCGGGCGCGGTCGGCGCCCCTGGTTTGGATGCCGCCGGTTCGGAGAGCGCCTCGAGCTTGGTTTGCACCGCGGTCCCGCGGAGAAAGCCTAGCGGGCTTTCCTTGGCGCCGGTGTCAAAGTCGGTCGTATGGGGCCTCAGGTCAGGCAAGAGAGGGACTTGGTTCGCCGGCCCGTTTACGGCCAGCGTGATGCCGCACCAAATCATGATGACTACCGCCATCACGGTCGTGGCCTTCATGATCTTGACCGCCTTGTCGCTCGATTCGTGCAGCCCCTTCAGATTTTCCCAATAGAAATAGAGCGTCACCGCGCAGGCGAGCAAGACCGAACCCCAAGTGCGCAGGTCGGCCCGGATCGCTTTCGGGACGGCATAACCTGGATGTCCGAAGAGGTAAATCTGGGCGTACTCAAACAGATCGACGAATAGCCCCATGAAATACTGGCCGGCGGAAACGCCGCTAATCGGGCCGGTGAGGACGTAATCGAATAGCAAGGCGGAAACCGAAAGCTTGGCGAGCCAGCCTCCCATCGCTTCCTTCACCACGCGATAGACGCCGCCGCGGACGAACAGCGAGCAACTCTCGATGTAGACGCTGCGAACGCAATAACTAAAGAGCATGACCGCCAGGATGAACCACGGGGCGGCCGGTCCGACCGATTGCTCGACGATTCCGCCGATGTAATAGGCGGTGCTCGCCAGGTCGCAGAGCACGATCGCGGCGGTGCGCCAATACGAGATAAAGCTCAGCATGACGCTGCTGACCACGATCACTTGCGCCGCGCGCACCAGTTTCTGACCCGCGGCGCGCGGGGGCGCGCCAGAAGAAGCAGACATGCCGAATTCCTTGAGACCTTTGGTCTCGGAAACGCTTGAGCAGCGCGGCGGCGCGCAGAGGGCGCACGCGATCTGCGTAGATCGGCAGCGCCAACCCTCGTCGCCGGCGCGAAAGAATCGCGCGCTGGCTCAAACCCGTGGCACTTCGTCAGTGCAGGCGACGAGGTGTGCCCTTTCAAAAACGGCGCGCGGCGAAGTGCCGACGCCTGCCGACGAGGTTAGCTGCCGGGCGAGGACTTGAAAGTGTCCTGGCCGAAAGAGAATCCGCCCGCGCGAGCGCGACGACTTCCTCCGGCCTTAGCCCCAGAGTCGCACAACGCGCGACTCGGTGGTTCCCCCGTACGGACGCCCCGCGGCGCCCGATTAGGCTGCACGAAAGAATCTTTGTAGGAGGTACCGCGCCGCGCGGCAAGAGGAGGCGGCGCGGCAAAACGGCCCCGCCGGATTTAACTCCAAATCCGGCAATGCTTTAGTTTTTAACTCGCGATCCGGATTTGGCGTGCTACCGCCCTTCCGCCGCGCGCACTTTGTTGCGCAAGACCGACACGACCGCGCTGGCGCGTTCGATCGATTGCGAGAGACGCTCGTCGAGCTTCGGATCGAGCTTGTGGGCTTCGTTCAAGTCGGCGTTGGCCTTCTCGGCTTGGCCTGCTTGGCGATAGAGCAAGCTGCGGTTGTAGAGCGCCTCGGCGTAATCGGGCTTGAGACGAATCGCCGTGGTGTAAGAACGGATCGCCGCCTGGTCGTCGTTCATGCGCGAGTACGCGACGCCGCGTTTGAAAAATGCTTCCGCGTTTTTCGAGTCGAGGCGAATCACGTGGTTGAAATCGTCAATCGCGGCCGGGTATGAACCGATGAGAATCTCGGCCAGCCCGCGGCTGTTGTAGGCGGCCAGAAACTGCGGATCGTACTTGATCGCGCTGGAGTAGGCGTCGAGCCCTTTGGCCAGATTCCCCTTTTCAACGTAGCAAAAGCCGATCCACAAATAGATCCGCGCATCGCGGTCGTTGAACGTCAAGGCTTCGCTGAAATCCGCCAAGGCCACATCGACTTCGTCCTTATAAAACCAGACAATGCCGCGACGGAAAAACAAGTCGCCATCGTCCGGCGCGAGATGGATCGCATCGTTGTATTCATCCAATGCCTCGTCAAAGTGGTTTGCCAAGCGATCGGCCAAGCCCAGCGCGACGTGGGCCGAGACGAGAGTCGGATCGGTTTTCACCAACTCGCGAAAGTAGGTGATCGCCTCGTCGTACTTATTCGCCAAGATCAGATCCAAGCCCTTTTTCACTTTCGGATCGAGGGCGCCGGAGTCCTCCGACAGCGGACCAGGCAAGGTGTCCTCGCCCGGCTTCTTGGTCTCATCCGGGTTCATGCCCGGATTCTTTTCTGGCGTACCGGGTTTCATATCCGGCGTACCGGGTTTCACGTCCGGCGTACCGGGTTTCATATCCGGATTCGGGTTCGGCACCGCGGGGGTTGCCGGTTTCGGCGTTGTCGGATTGTTCAAATCAAACGGATCGCCGCCTTCGGCAGGCGCCGGCTTAGTCGTCTTCGGAGCGTCCGGCTTCGGCTTCGGCAGGGGCGCATTGCCCGTATCAAACGGATCGACCTCCGGGGTGGCCGGCTTGGCGTTCGGGGCGGGCAAGGTGCTTGGCTTCGCCTCCGGCGTCCCCTTTTTCGGCTCGGCCGGGCCAAACAGGTCGTCTGGATCGGCAGGCTTGGCAGCCGGGGCCTTGTCCGCGGGCGCCGCATTTCCGCCGGCCCCTTGCGCCCAGACCACCGGGACGCTGACGCCCAGCAGCAACGCGCTCGCCAATACGCGGAACAAAACGGTCTTGGAAAACGATGCACGCGCCATGCTGCAATCCTCGTGAGAACGGCCGAGTAATAATCGAGAGCGCCGGCGGCAACGCGACCCTCCGCGAAGTTTCCGCCACGCAATTCATTATAATTATGGACTTAAGGAACTGGCTAGGTTTTGCTCAACCCGCAAAGTTTTCCGCGCCGGACGCTCCGGCAATCGACAAGTCCGGCGCAATCGCGCCAAGCGGGCAGCCCCACACGCATAAACCGGCCGAACGGCCCGCTGCTTTCAATACGGCCTGCGCCGCCCGGCAGTTCGGATCGCCAAGGGGCGCGCCGTCATTCCGACACCGCTCCGCAAAACCCGCCGGCCGCGCAAAAGCCAGTCGCCGCGCAAAACCCAGTCGCCGCACTAACTCGTCATTCCCGCGCAGGCGGGAATCCAGCGGCACGCCACAGGCGCCAGACTCAAGAGGAAAGAACGCACGAACGTTGGACCCTCCTTCCGAATCGCACTGGACTCGTATTGTCCCCCTCTGGATTCCCGCCTGCGCGGGAATGACGAATTGCGAGTCGTGGAATAACGAATTGAGGGCCGTGGGAATCGCGCGGTTCGCTATTGCGCGTCGCGCTTCAATCGCTGTTGCAGGAGGGTCAGGACCGCAGCCTCTTCCGGCGAAAGCGCTCCGAGATGGCTTTTCAGAGCGGTTTCGGTCCGCCGCTGCAATACCTTCGCCAAACTCTGGTCGAGATAGGCGTCCAAAATCGTCGGGTGGATGTAACACTTGCGGCACACGCTCGGCGTATTTCCTAACCGCGCGGCAACCCGTTCAATCGCGCGCACGATATTTTTCTTCGCGCGCGCCTGGCTATCGAATGTTTCGAATTCTTGCAGGGCCTCTGCCGCCAGCGCGGTTCCCGCCCAAGTGCGAAAGTCCTTCGCCGTGATGTCGAGTCCGGTGACCTCGCGGAGATACTCGTTCACGTCCGCGGAACCGACGCTTCGCGCATGGCCCTCGGCATCGACGTATTGGAACAGTTCTTGGCCAGGCAGGTCTTGGCAACGGCGCACGATCTTTGCCAGGCGCGGCGCGTGCAGCTCGAGGTCGCGGTACACGCCGCTCTTGCCGCGAAAGCGAAACCGAATCTCCGCCCCGTGCACCTGGACATGCCGATCGCGGAGCGTGGTCAAGCCGAACGAGTGGTTGCTGCGAGCGTACTCCTCGTTGCCGACTCGGATTAACGAGGCTTCGAGCAATTGGACAATGGCGGCGATCACCTTGGCCTTGGTCAATCCCGGCTTGCGCAAATCACGTTTGACGCGCCGGCGAATCGAAGGGAGCGATTTGGCGAAGGCAATAACGTGGTCGTACTTGTTCGCGTCGCGCTGCTCGCGCCAGTGGGCATGGTAGCGATATTGCTTTCGTCCCTTGGCATCGTGCCCCGTCGCTTGCAGGTGGCTGTTGGGCTGCGGAGAAATCCAGACATCGGTCCAGGCCGGAGGGATCACTAGCGCGCGAATGCGCCGCAACACGCGCGCATTGCGAATCGCGCCGCCGCGCGCATTGAGGTAGACCGCCTTGCCGCGCCGATACTGCCGATGGATGCCCGGCCGCGCGTCGCCTCGATACTGGAGCCCCGCGCGCCGAGCCGAGCGGCGCATTTTTCGGCCAACGGACGGCGATCCCACGGCGCTCTTCCGCGCGCGCGGCGCGGACGAGCGTGATTCGGGCGGCTTTGGTTTCACGATCTTGCGCGGGGGCATGGCGGCGGTGCGTACGAAAGCGAAAGCAAGCCTGGAGCGCTAACGGATACGCCGTTCCAGGCGACGCCCGCCGGGCAGGGCAGAATTCCGCACGGCTCGCAAAATAACGACTGCCGTCGTCATTTTGGCATCGCGTCCGTGCGATGACGCAACCTGTCAAATTCTTCAACAGGTTCTAGCGGTCTTCGCCGGCGCGGTGACGGCGGCCGTTCTAGGACTCCGGCCCGTGCCGCTAGGTCGGCAATTCTTTCGAGCCGACGATCGTCAGGTTCATGCCAATCTGCGCGGTGACGGTCTTGTCGCCGACTTTGATCGCGGCCTTGCCGTTGAGATACCAACCGAGCGAGCCGGTCGAAAACTCCTTCACTTCGGCGACCATTGGCACGCCGTTGATCGTGATTTCAACCGCCTGAGCTTTGTCGCGGAATTCTTCGCGGGTGATCGGACAATTGGTCTTAGCCATGAGTAAAACTCCAAAAGCGGAGAGTCGGAGGGAGTTGGAAAAACAAGCGGGGACAGGAATGAGAACTCCCGTCCCCGCCAAGTGTCAATTGAACCTACTGTGGCCCCGCCGCGATCGGTTTAGCTCGGCTTGATGAGCGGGCCGGACTGATCGCCGACGCCCCCCTTCAGTTCCTGAGCCGGCTTGGACGAGGCGGCGCCGTTGGCCGCGCCGTGGCCATCGGCCGACTCCTCGGCCTGGGCGTCTTCGGCCCATTCGACCCGCTTCCGCGAGAGGCCGATCTTGCGCTCGTCGGCATCGACGCGGAGGATTTTGACTTCGATCTCGTCGCCGACCTTCACGATCTCCTCGGGATTCTCGACCTTGTGGTCGGCCAATTCCGAAATGTGAAGCAGCCCCTCAAGGCCGTTTTCCAAGCCGACAAACACGCCGAAGTTGGTGAGCTTAGTCACTTTTCCTTTGACGAGTTGGCCCGGCTGATACTTGGCCGGGATGTCGGTCGCCCACGGATCTTCGTCGAGCTGTTTCAGCCCCAGCGCGATCCGGCGACGTTGTTGATCGACCGAGAGGACCTTGCAGGTAACCTCTTGGCCTTTTTCGACAACTTCGCTGGGATGGCTGATCTTGCGCGTCCACGACATGTCGCTGACGTGAAGCAAGCCGTCGATGCCTTCTTCGATCTCGATGAACGCGCCGTAATTGGTGAGATTGCGGACCGTTCCCTTGACGACGGTTCCCGGCGGATATTTGTCGGCCACCTTGTCCCAAGGGTTCTCTTGGGTTTGCTTCATGCCGAGCGAAATCTCGTGCTTTTCTTTGTCGATCTTCAGGACGACGACGTTGATTTCGTCGTCGATGTGAACCATTTCGTTGGGATGGCTGATCCGCTTGGTCCACGACATTTCGCTGATGTGGACCAGGCCTTCGATCCCTTCCTCGAGTTTCACAAAGGCGCCGTAGCTCATCACGTTGACGACGGTTCCCTTGTGGACCGAGCCGACCGGATATTTGTCTCCGACCAATTCCCAAGGGCTCGCGGATTTTTGCTTGAGGCCCAGCGCGATCTTTTCCTTCTCGCGGTCGATGTGCAGAATTTGCACCTCGAGCTCCTGATCGATCGCCACCATTTCGGTCGGATGGCCGATGCGGCCCCAACTCATGTCGGTGATGTGGAGCAGGCCATCAATGCCGCCGAGATCGACAAACGCGCCGAAGTCGGCGATGTTTTTGACGACGCCTTTGACCAATTGGCCTTCTTGCAACGTGCCCAGCAGTTGGGCTTTCTTCTCGGCCCGCTCGGTCTCGATCAGAGCCCGGCGGCTAACGACGATGTTGCGACGCGTTTCGTCGATTTTGAGCACCAGACATTGGATGGTGCGGCCGACGTAGTCGCCGATGTCGGCGGGCCGGCGGATATCCACCTGGCTGGCCGGCAAGAAGACGTTGACGCCGATGTTGACCAGCAAACCACCCTTGATTTTGCGGATGACTTCGCCCGTGACGACGTCCCCTTCCTTGACCGACTTCATCACGTTTTCCCACTGCTCGATCTTCTCAGCCTTGCGCTTGCTGAGGGTGATCATGCCGCGGGATTCTTCGACCTGGCCCATCACGTCTTCGACGTCCTCGATCAGGACCTTGACGGTTTGGCCGATTTCGGGGGGCGCTTCGCCTTCTTCCCACTCGTTGCGCGGAATCTGCCCTTCGCTCTTATAGCCGACGTCGACCAAGACGAACTCGTCGTCGACGCGGAGGATTTTGCCGACGAGAATCTGATTGACTTCGACCGACTTGCCGTTCCAAGCGAGATCCGTCAGCGCGGCTTCGGAGCTCATCGCCTCTTCGATCTCGCGATCGAGTTCTTCGTCACTGACGTCTAAATTGCGGATTAAATTACGATCGACCATGTTCCTGCTAACTGGGAAACAGACCACCTGCGAAGAGAGGCTCGCGGCAGACCGGCCTTCGCAGAACGCGAAAGCATCAGACGCCGCAGCGGTTTTTCTCTCCCACGCTCGCCAGCGCGAGCAGGGAGCGCGAGGTGCGGCTACCCGGGGTAAGAGGTTCTGTCTCGTCGCCCGGCCTTCGACAATGAAAGCACGCGAAAATCGGCAACCGAGAGCAAACCGGAATTGTAGCAATCCTAGGCGATTTGGACAATCGCGAAGCCGGCCGAAAAAACCAGCCTTTTCGCGAACCGTGCACTCGAAAATTGCCCCTCCGGCCAGACCTCCGCGCAAGAGCGCCCTGGCCACGCTCGAAACTCCGGGGGCCCTGGGAGCCCATCGATAAGCCGAACTCCTGGGCGCCGTTGCTTGCGATTTGCTCAGCGGCGCATGATACTACGACCTGCTCCGTCGCTCGTTTGCGAATCGACGATTTCCCAAGTTGGCGGTTGAATTTCCCACCGATCTTTGTTTCAGGGTCCCTTTCGATGAAGTCTCGCTTCTTAATTCCGCTGGGCGCGCTGCTGGCGCTCGGTTTCGGCATTTCGCTTCTGGTTTATTTTCGCGCGGCGCTGGCGGCCGAGCCGGTCGCGAAGGAGAAACCGGCGGCCCAGGCGAATGGAATTCCTGCCCCGCCGCCGGTCAGTACCGCGCCGGTGCCGGTCGCCGAAGCGGCGGGCAAGATGACCGTTCCGCCGGGCTTTTCGGTCTCTTTGGTGGCCGGCGAGCCCGACGTGGTGCAGCCGATCGCCTTCACGTTCGACGATCGCGGCCGCCTTTGGGTCTGCGAGTGCTTGTCGTATCCGAAGTATGCCCCGACCGGCGAAGACCGGATCACTATTTTTGACAATGATGGCCACGGCCATTTCGCTAAGAAGAAAGTCTTTTGGGCGAAAGGCAATTATCTGACCGGCATTGCGCTCGGACATGGCGGCGTCTATGTCTGCTGCGCGCCGAACATTCTGTTTATTCCCGCCAATATCGACGCCGACGACCCAACCCCGACCGGCGAGCCGCAGGCGGTTCTCGATGGCTGGTCGACGACCGGCAAGCACAACGTTGTCAATGATCTCACTTGGGGCCCTGACGGCTGGCTCTGGGGATGCAACGGCATCACCGCGCCGTCGAAGGTCGGCGTGCCCGGCACCGCTGCGAAAGATCGCCTCGACATCAGTTGCGGGGTCTGGCGGTATCAGCCGATCACGAAGCAATTTGAGGTTGTCGCGCACGGCACGACGAACCCGTTCGGCCTCGATTTTGACGAGTATGGCCAGGCCTTTATCACCAATTGCGTCATTGGCCACTTGTTCAACGTGATTCCGGGCGCGCATTTTCAGCGGATGTTCGGCGCCGACTATAACCCATACGTCTACGACCTGATCGCGCCGTGCTCGGACCATTTGCACTGGGGAGGCGGCTCATGGACGACCTCGCGAGGCGGCCAAGGCGCGCATAGCGAAGCCGGCGGCGGACACGCCCATTGCGGCGCGATGATCTATCTGGGAGACGCCTTGCCCGCCTCTTATCGCAACACGATTTTCATGTGCAATATCCACGGCAATCGGCTGAATAATGATATTCTCGCGGCAAAAGGCTCAGGCTACGTGGGCCATCATGGCAAGGATTTTCTCTTTGCGAACGACTCGTGGTTTCGCGGCGTCGCCGTGCATCAAGGGCCCGACGGCGCGATCTACGTCGCCGATTGGTCCGATACGGGCGAGTGCCACAACTATGATCGGATCGACCGGCTGACCGGCCGGCTGTATCGCGTGACCTACGACGCGGCCAAAGTGCCGCCGCTGCCGAACCTGCTCTCGGCGACCCCCGACCAACTCGTCGAGATGCAGACCAGCTCCAACGATTGGCTCGTGCGGCACGCGCGGCGGCGCTGGGAGGAAAATCGCCAGTCGAGCATCGGGATGGAAAAGTCGCTCATCGCGCGCTTCGATGCGGCCGCCGCGGTCCCGCAAAAGCTCCGGCTGATGTGGGCTTTGCACTCGATCCCGGCCTGGAGCCAGAACGATTGGCTCTTAACGCAGACGAAAAACGAAGAGCCGGAGGTCCGCCAATGGGCCGTGCGGTTTTTGGTTGAAGACAAGCAGCCATCGAAGGAAACGCTGGCCGCGCTGCTCCGCTTGGCAACAGAAGACAAATCGCCCGCCGTGCGGCTCGAAATCGCGTCGGGCTTGCAGCGCATTCCACTGGACGAGCGGTGGGACATTCTGGCCGCGCTGCTGGCGCATGGCGAGGATGTCGGCGACCAAAATCTGCCCTTGATGGATTGGTACGCCTTGGAGCCGCTTGTGCCCGGCAATACGCAAAAAGTTTTGAAGCTGGCGGCCCAGTCCAAGATTCCGCTGGTCCGCGAATTCATCGCGCGCCGCATCGCCGGCGAAAAGACGAAAGAAACGAAAGGGAACTAGCTGCCATCCACGCGGCATTCGACCACGTTATTGAGCGCGGCTGGCCGATCGTCCTGAGCACGGAGCCGTGTGCAGGCACAATGATTTTCGGATTGGCGGGTTGATGCCCGGCGAGATGAAATCTATCCGCGGCAAGTTGTACGTCGTTCAGGCCGATAGCAAGACGCTGTCCACCCGGTTTGCGAAGGATTTCCAAGAACCAATGAAAGCACAATAGGCCCGCGTAAAATGTACCACGGCGAGCCAGATCGCGCCATCCGGCACTAAAACGGGAAGTCCGCGACTACAACAGCCAGAGTTGTTAGCAGCAGCAATGGAATTTCGTGACAACTCCAACTGGCGTTGGCATCGTCCAAGCTCCCCCTTACAATCCGATTCTGTTGATATTCGACGAGTGGGCAAACCCATTACTTGGACAACTATGTTCAATCGACAGAAGCTACTAATTTATTTGCTACGTCTCGCCAACCGTCCTGTCTCCCGGACTGAGCTAACAAAGTGGTGCTTCTTGCTGCGCCATGAGTGTGAATCGTCGGGCGGTTCGGCGTTCTACGATTTCCTCCCGTATCTTTATGGACCCTTTTCTTTCGCTTTATACCAGGAGGTAGTCAAACTCGTCTCGCAACACTACATCATTGAAGTCGGAGAGAACCAATGGTCACTAAATCCGTACTTTGCTGATACGGTTGGATCGCCGGGCAAAGATTTAGAGCGCGACGCACAACGGCTAATGTCTCGCTTTGGTACAAAGGAAACCACGTCGCTCATCGACTATATTTACGAAAGCTACCCAGCTTTTACGGTCAATAGTACTCTGCGCAAGTTGGCGACCAAGCCGACAGCGGACGCCGCAGTCTTCACAGCAGGATACGAGGGCCTCAGTATAGATGCATTTCTCAATCTGCTGGTGACATCGGGCGTAAGATGCGTGATCGATGTTCGCAACAATCCAATCGCTCGAAGGTACGGCTTTCACAAATCGACATTGCAACGGCTAGCGAAAAAACTGGATATTGATTACTTCCATTTTCCAGAGGTCGGCATCCGGAGTGAAGACCGCCAATCCCTAGACAACAAACGGGCCTACGAGGCCCTCTTCGACAAGTATGAAAAGACTGTCCTAAAGAGAGAGCGTCTCGCTATTCGCCAAATCGGAAACCTAATGCTAGAGCAGCCAAGCGTATTAGTGTGCATGGAAGCTCAGCCGAAGTGTTGCCATCGCTCAAGATTGGCTACCGCTGTGGCGAGAGAAACTCGGCTTCGCATCACGCATCTTGCCGGAAACTCTTGATGTCAGAACTGCAAACGACAAAATTGCTCATTACGGTAATGACGTATCCTCATCCTTCGCGAGGATACAACGAGCTAGTCTGCACTGCTGGAATTACTGAATCCGGTGAATGGGTGCGGCTATATCCGGTCGATTATCGCTATCGCGAGCGTCATCAACAGTTCAGAAAATATCAATGGATCGAAGTAGGATTGGGTCCGACAGGCGCGGGAAATGACAACCGAAGGGAAAGTCGGCGCCCAGATCTCGATTCAATCGAACTGCTTGGCGAACCCCTTAGTACAAAAAACAAATGGCAAGAGCGCCGAGCGATAATCGATACGCTGCCGCATCATACTCGCAATGAACTCGTCGATCTGCACGCAAAAGACAAAACCTCGCTCGGAATTGTCCGTCCGTCGCGCG
>DASRSE010000100.1:0-26051 GCA_035656655.1 Pirellulales bacterium | reverse complement strand
GGCATCGCGGCATCGCCTTCATTGCCGCCAGCGGCAAGCGTAAAGTCATCCGGCTTGGAAAGTGTTCGCAACGTGACGCCGAGTCGATCAAGATCAAGATCGAGGCATTGGTCTCGGCCGCGGTCTCGCGCCGCGCGGTCGACTTGGAGACCGCCAATTGGCTTGCCGATATCGAGCGGCACTCGCCCGACTTGGCCAAGCGGCTCGTCAGCGTCGGCCTGATTGCGGAGCGATCCGACTCGAACGACAAGCCCTTAGGCACGTTCCTCGACGATTACATTGACTCTCGCGTCGAAGCGAAGCCGTCCACGAGGATCAACCTGAAGCGAGCGGCCAAGGGACTCAAGGAGTTCTTCGGCTGCGAGCGGATGACCTCGACCATTACCTTGGGCGAGGCTGACCAGTATGGACAATTCCTGTTTGATCCGTCGCAATCCGGAGTCGGCGACAATACGGCCCGGCGGATGCTTGGCCGTGCCAAGCAACTCTTTCGCGCTGCGGAGCGACTAGGCGTCATCCCGGAAGGCAAGAGTCCGTTCCGCGACACCAGGGGAGTGCAGGTTCGGGAGAATGCCGAGCGACAATACTTCGTGAGCGAGGACGAGGTCCAAGCGATCCTTGCCGTGCTGCCGACGCCACAGAAGAAACTCATCTTCGTCCTAGCTCGGTACGGCGGCTTACGCTGCCCCTCCGAGCACCTCGCCCTGCGTTGGTCGAACATTGACTTCGACAAGTGCCGGATGCGAATCAAGTCGCCGAAGACAGAGGCGCATGAGGGCAAGGACTATCGCGAATGTCCGATCTTTCCGGAGCTACTGCCGTACCTGAAAGCGGCGTGGCAGGAATGGCAGCAATCGGGCCGGCAGGATGACTACGTGATCAAGACCGACGACCGCGAAGGGAAGCACACCAACTGGCGGACGTGGCTCGAAAAGGCCATCAAGAAGGCCGGCCGAAAGCAATGGCCGAAGCTGTTCCAAAACATGCGATCGACGCGGGAGACGGAGCTGTGCGAGACCTTCCCGCTGCACGTCGTGGCGAAGTGGATCGGCAACTCGCCGGCCGTCGCCACGAAGCATTATCTCCAGGTGACGGATGAACACTTCGAGGCGGCTTTAGAGCCGGCCCAAGTGATGCGCAAAGCGCAGCGCCCAGTGCGCGCCAGCACTTGCCAGGACGCGACAACGGAAGTTGATGCGTCGCAAAAACACCGAGAAAACAAGGGTTTTTCTGAAAAAGGCATGTTAAAATCGGAATTACCCATATTACCCAAACTAACATTGATGCCCCCTGTAGGACTCGAACCTACAACCCGCTGATTAAGAGTCAGCTGCTCTGCCAATTGAGCTAAGAGGGCGACCGACCGGGCGGTCTCGTTTTCGACCGTCCAGACAGATTGGTTATGGTAGCCGATTTCTCCGCCGCGGCAAGAGGCCGAGCGGCGCGCTATTTCAGCAGCCCGCGCACCTTGAGCCAATCCGATAAGCGGGCCGGCCAACTCGACAAAATCGGATCTTTCGGCGCCAGCCCAACCCCGTGGTTGCCGGTCTCGTAGATGTGCAGTTCGGCCGGTACTTTCGCCTTTCGCAACGCGAGATAAAAGTAGACGCTATTTTCGGCAGGGACGGCGTTGTCGGCGTTGGTGTGAAACAAAAAGGTCGGCGGAGTTTCGGCGGTGACTTGCGTTTCATTGGATAGATTCTCGACGAGTTTCGGATCAGGCTTGTCGCCGAGCAAGTTGTGCTTCGAGCCTTGATGCGTGTACGCATCGTTCATCGAAATCACGCCATAGCAGAGGATCATGAAGTCAGGGCGGCAACTCGCTCGATCGATCGGATCGGCGGCTTGCGGGTCGCCGGCATCGAAGTGGGTGCCGACCGTCGCGGCCAGATGCCCGCCGGCGGAAAAGCCCATGATCCCGATCTTGTGCGGATCGAGTTTCCAGTCGGCCGCGTGGCTGCGGACGAAGCGCATCGCGCGCTGCGCGTCGTGCATGGGGATCGGATGCTGATAGCCGCCTTGGCCATTGAGCCGATATTTCAGCACGAAGGCAGTGATTCCCTGTTTGCTAAACCAGTCGCCGACGTCGATTCCTTCGTAGCTCATGGCCAATCCGCCGTAGCCGCCGCCAGGGCAGATGACGACCGCCGCGCCGTTCGCTTTCCCCTCGGCGGGCAAGCAGATCGTCAGCGACGGTTTATCTTGAGCCGCATCTCCTTTCGCCCCGGGCGCGCCGTGGGGCCAGAGGAGTTCCGTCTGGTGTTCGGCCGCGGACAAGAGGCTCGAGGCCAGCAGCAGCGCGATGCCCGTCAACAGGCGGGTATACTTCAGGCGCAAGTTCATCGGGAGGTACTCCTCAACGGTGGGATCGGCGAGCGGGATAAAACTCGGCTCATCATAAAGCGGCCGCTGGCGGCTGTCCAATTTCTCGGGGCTCCAGGCGCGCCCGATTTGCCCTGCTGCGGAATCGTTCCTAGGATGGAGCATTTGCCTTTAGCATCCAGAACGCTTTGCGGGCGAGTCGATTGGACCATGGCGACGTGGAAGGATCTCAATCAGCGAATCACGGCTTGCGACGCATGTCCGCGGCTGCGAGCCCATTGCCAGACGATTGCCAAGGAGAAACGGCGCGCGTACCAGTCGTGCGACTATTGGGGGCGGCCCGTTCCCAATTTTGGCGACCCGCGCGGTCGGCTTTTGATCGTCGGCTTGGCTCCGGCCGCGCATGGGGCGAACCGGACCGGTCGGATGTTCACCGGCGATCGCAGTGGAGAGTGGCTGTTTCGCGCCTTGCACAAAGCGGGCTTTGCGAATCAACCGACCTCGCAGTCCGCCGAGGACGGCCTAAAACTGGTCGATTGCGCGATCACGGCGGTCGCCCACTGCGCGCCGCCGGACAACCAGCCGACGCCTGCGGAAATCGCGAACTGCCGCGGCTTCTTGCAAGCAACATTCGCTCGTTTTGCCGGCGGCGTCTGGCTCGCGCTGGGCAAAATCGCGTGGGACGCGGTCCTGCGCGAAGCGAGCGCGACCGGCCGATGGACCGCGCGGCGGCCGAAGTTTGGGCATGGCGCGGAAGCATGCTTGCTTGGCGGCCCTGTGCTGCTCGGGAGCTTTCATCCCAGCCAGCAAAACACCTTCACTGGCCGTCTGACGGAGCCGATGTTCGACGAGATCTTTGTCCGCGCCAACGTGCTGCTGGGACGAACCTGAAGGCGCGTCATTCGCGCGCAGGCGGGAATCCAGTGACGGGCGTGCAGGCGACGGTGGTAGACCAGGGATGAGGACTCGGCGGCGTCGCGCTGGATTCCCGCCTGCGCGGGAATGACGAGGTGGGGTCGTTTCGTCGCCTGCGGGGGAATGACGCATCGGGTGTCGTTCGGCCGCGTCTATCTTCGCGCGCCGATACGCCTTCCATCATTCTTGCCTGCGCGATGTGTTTTCCGTCATTCCCGCGCACCGTCCTTTCAATTCTGTCACTGCACGCACCGCGATTTGTTATCCGTCATTCCCGCGCAGGCGGGAATCCAGTGACGGGCGTGCAGGCGATGGTGGTAGACCGGGGATGAGGCCTCCGCGGCGCCGCGCTGGATTCCCGCCTGCGCGGGAATGACGAAGTGGGGCCGTTTGCTCGCCTGCGCGGGACTGACGAAGTGGGGGTGGCGTTCGGCCGCGTCTATCTTCGCGCGCCGATGCGCCTTCCATCATTCCTCCCTGCGCGATGTGCTTTCCGTCATTCCCCCGCACCGCCCTTTCAATTCCGTCACTGCACGCACCGCGATTTGTAATCCGTCATTCCCGCGCAGGCGGGAATCCAGTGGCCTGGGTGAAGGCGATGGTGGCACGGCTGGCGATGCCGGCTTTTCGGCGCCGCGCTGGATTCCCGCCTGCGCGGGAATGACGAACAGGCGCGATTGTAATCTGTCATTCCTCCGCAGGCGGAAATCGAGCGGCGGGCGGGAGTGGGGCTGTCCGCGCGGTTTCCAGCAGGTCGGCGTACGAATGCGCGAGATGGTCCTCAGACGCGATTTGGAACTGGCGTGCGAGCAAGGCGAGTTGCGCGTGACCCTCGGCGTCGTCCACGGCAGGCCCTAGGACCGCTTCAAATTCGAGAAACGAGCCGAGATCGGCGACCTCATCCAGGTGGATGCGGACATTATGATAGAGAAAGATTTCGCGCCGCTTGTCTACCACCACGCGGCGGCCGAGCGCCGCGGCCAGCGCGGCGCCGAGTTCCTCGGCCGGCCCGATCGGGACCAGTTGATAATCGCTGGCCTTGGCGTCGGTGGTGTCGGCGCGCCGATACCAGACGAGTTGCGCCGTTTGTCCGGCGATCTCGCGCAATTTCAGCCGGCCGTGCGGGACGAAAAAATAGGTGTCGCGCTGGACTTCCAGCGTGGAAGGTTCGGACGCGAGCGTCTTCGCGATTTGCCGCGCGGCCGAAAGATCGCGGAGCCGCGCTTTCAATTCAATGTTGCGCGCCATGCAGTGAATGTACTCGCGCCCGGAGCCGCTGGCGAGGGTGCAATTGTGGTTTTCGGCGGCCCCGCCAGAAAAGCCGCGGGCGGGGCGGCGCGTTAGCGCGGCGCGTTCTCCGGCCGAGAGGTGAGCTGCGGCTCGTCGGCGGCGCCCGAATCCCAAACGGTCACAATCGGCGTCTTCTCTTTCAGCTTGGCCATGTATTCTTTGATTTGGCCGTCGCGGCGGTCGGCTTTGATTTTTTTCTTGATTTCGAGCTGGGTCTCCTCGAAAGGGGTGACGCCGGCCAATTTGCGACCGACGACCCGAATAATATGAAAGCCGTCTTGGTCTTCGATGATTTGACTCAGGCCGCCGACCGGCAATGAGAACAAGGCCTTGTCCAGCGCGTCGGAGACGAGGCTGCCTTGCGAAGTCCAGTCGTGCCGTCCGCCGTCCGACGCATTGGCGTCCTGCGAGTGGGCCTTGGCGACGTCGCTCCAGGGAACTCCGCGCAGCACGTCGTTTCCCCAGCCGGCGACGGCCCGATAGGCGTCGGCCTTGCTCGGAAATTTGTCGAAGCGCGCGGAGATTTCCTCCCAGCGGGCCTTCGCGGGAAACTCATAATCGGCGTGATGCTCGTGATAGTAGGCGAGGAGTTCATCGCGGCGGATGTCGTCTTCGGACTTGAGCGTCTGCTGCATCCAGCTCAGGGCGATCATCCGCTCGATATAGGTCTTCTTTTGTTTCTCGATCGACGAGCCGAACACGCGCAGCTTTTCGTCGAGTTCGGGATTCGATTCCGCTTTGTATTGCTTCATCAATTCCTTGATCCGCGTCTTGTTGAACTCTTTCGTCAAGCTTTCCTCAACCTTCGGAAAGTTGGCGGCCGGAATCGTGCGCCGCGCGTCGGCGCAGATCATCTTGGTCTCGATCAGTTGTTTCACGAGCGTCTGGACCAACAGCTTGCGCTGCTGCTCGATTTGCTCCGGCGTCATCTTATCGGCATACGCGGCCAAGCGCTCGTCGGCGACCGGCAAGACATCGCCTGCCAAAATCACATCGGAACCAACGCGGGCCAAGATCTGACCCGCCTCAAAAACTTGGGCGGGCTGCGGCAACATGGCTTGCGCGGGCGCCGGGTTGACCGCCGTTGCATTGACCGGCGCGTTCGCCGCCGGCGCCGCGTACGATTCTGGCGGACTCGCCGCGCCGGGCGCAACATAGGGCGCCGCTGGCGGAGCATACGGCGCGACATTGCTCGGCGGTGGTCCATTGCTCGGCGCGGCGACGTTGCTTGGCGGGGCGACGTTGCTCGGCGAGACGGCGCCAGGGGCGATCCCGGCAAACGGCGGAACCTGGGGTTGCGGGTGTGGCTGCGGCTGCGTGGGAAAGGGAGTCGGCGGCGGATTTCCCCCGCCTTCGATTGGCGGTGGACCAAACAGCGGCGCGTTTGCCAACTGATTCGTGCCTTGGTTGAAAATGACCTGGTTCACTTGGCCCGGAACGGTCGCAGGGGCAGTGAATGCGGCTTGGCTATGGCCGGCCGCGCTATTGAAAGTCGGAACTTGGAGGGCCGGCGCATTCAGCGGGAGCGCATTGGGCGCCGCCGCGCCAAAAGCCAGATTCGACACGTCGAGATTGGCGCTCGGCGCGGCGGCCGCGCGATGTTCGCCGCTGGCGATTTGCGTGAACCCATATTTCTGAAAATAGTCGGGGGCGGAGCCCGGCCAACTCGCCGGCCGCTGCGGGCTCGTCGGCGCGGTGGGCATGATCGGATTCGGGAGCATGTTGAATGGATCACGCTTGGGATCAAGCGTCGGGTCGTAGCCCCCAGGCACCGACGGCGATGCCGGCGTGACCGGCGCTTGAGCCGATGCATTGCGCACGCCGATAAGCTTGAACAACTCCTCCGTCGCGCTCGGTTCGGCCCAGGCAGTGAAGGCCAAGCCGAGTGTGATAATCGACAGCACCGAAAACAGCGTGCGTTCCACGGCGACATTCCTGAAGAAAAGAGAGAGAAGCCTCGCGCCCAGAGCATGGAGCCGAACGAGCGATCGTCCCAACTCCTGGCGCGGGGCGGGATTATAGGCAGGCCCTAACTTGCCCGCAACACCGCTTCGACCGCGGCCAGAATTTCATCGCCGTCCGTAAGTGCTCCGGCAGAAACGAGATAGGCGCTGCGGTCGTCCGCGATCCGGAGACGGCCTCGTTCGCGGCGTGCTAGCTCTTCGATTTTTTGGCGGTTGGTGTACGCAAATACGAGATAATTGTCCTCGCGGTGGACCGCCTCAATGCCCCACCGCGCAGCCGCCACACGCAGCTCTGCGCGCTTCAATAAGCGGTCCACGACCCGCGGCGGCCGGCCGAAACGGTCGACCATTTCGCGCGCCAGGTCGCTCAATTCTTCGTCGGTCGTGACCCGCGACAACCGCCGATAGAGATCAATCTTGGCCCGCAGGTCAGGGACATAGGTCGGCGGCACATAGGCCTCGCCTGGCAGATCGATATGCACCTCGAGCGCCTTGCGCGGGGGCAAATGCTTCATCCGGCGGACGGCTTGTTCCAGCAGTTCGCAATAGAGTTCGTAGCCGACGGCGGCGATATGGCCGCTTTGTTGCGTGCCGAGGATGTTGCCGGCTCCGCGAATTTCCAAATCGCGCATCGCGATCGCGAACCCGGCTCCCATGTCGCTGAACTCCTCGATCGCGCGGAGCCGTTTGGCCGAGGTGGTCGAAAGATGTTTGGCCGGATCAACGAGCAGATAGCAATAAGCGCGGTGCTTGTAGCGCCCGACGCGGCCGCGCAACTGATGCAGATCCGCCAAGCCATATTGATCGGCGTCGTCGATGAAGATGGTGTTCGCATTGGGAATATCGAGGCCGCTCTCGATGATCGTCGTCGCCAGCAGCACGTCAAACTGGTGCTGCACAAAGCCGAGCATCACGTCTTCGAGAGCCCCTTCGCCCATCTGGCCGTGGCCGATTTCAATGCGAGCCTCGGGGACAATCCGCTGGAGCTTGTTCTTGACCAGTTCAATGTCGTGAATTCGATTATGCACAAAGAAGACCTGGCCGCCGCGATTCAACTCGCGCATGACCGCGTGGCGTATCAAGTCGGGATGGAACCGGGTCACGCGCGTTTCCACCGCCAGCCGCTCTTGCGGCGGCGTTTCCAGGCTGGAGATGTCGCGCAAGCCCAGCAGCGACATGTGCAGCGTGCGCGGAATCGGCGTCGCGGTCATCGTCAGCACGTCCACGCTCGCGCGCAAGGCCTTCAGACGCTCTTTTACTTCGACGCCAAAACGTTGCTCCTCGTCGATGATCAGCAGTCCGAGATTTTGAAACTGAATGTCATGTTGGGCCAGCCGGTGCGTGCCGATCACGATGTCGATGGTTCCGGCGGCGATGCCTTCCAGAATCGTCTTTTGCTCTTTGGCGGTGCAAAAGCGGCTGAGGGCCGCGATGCTAAAGGGAAATTCGGCCATGCGGCTGCTGAACGTTCGCCGGTGCTGCTCGGCCAAGATCGTCGTCGGCACCAGGACCGCCACCTGATAGCCGCAATCGATCGCCTTGAAGGCCGCGCGAATCGCCATTTCCGTCTTGCCGTAGCCGACGTCGCCGCACAACAGCCGGTCCATCGGCCGCGGTTGTTCCATGTCTTTTTTCAAGGCGGCAATCGCGCTCAACTGGTCGGCCGTCTCTTGATAAGGAAACGAGGCGTCAAACTCGCGCTGCCAGGCGGTGTCGGCCGGAAAGGCAATGCCCGGCCGCATCGCTCGCGTGGCTTGCAGTTGCAGCATGTCGGAGGCGAGATCGGTGACGGCTTGCTTGGCGGCTTCTTTTTGGCGTACCCAGAGCTTGCCGCCGATTTTGGCGAGTTGCGGGCGCGACTTCGAGCCGCCGACGTACTTTTGCACCAGATCAATGTTGGCCGCCGGCACGAAAATCTTTGTCCCGCCGTCGAACTCCAACTCCAAATGTTCTTCGACGCGATCGTTCTTGGTGATCAGTTTTAACCCGCGATAGCGGCCGATTCCATGCGACAGATGAACGACATAATCGCCCTCGCGCAAATCGAGAAAGCTGTCAATCACGCGACCCAAGCGGCGCCGCGAAGGGCGGCTCAAATCGGTCCGGTGAAACAGCTCGCCGCCGCTGACCAGGATCAGCCGTTCAGGAATTAGGCGGAAGCCGTTTTGCAAGTGGCCGACGACAAAGTGCAGCTTCTCTTGGGCAAATAATTGCGTGCCTGCCAGAACCTCCCGCAACCGCTGCATTTCCGCCTCGTTGGCGCATACGACGATGACTTCGTATCCGTCGCCAACCGTGTCGAGTTCGTCTTTGACGCGGCCGATCTCGCCGCTGAAGCGCTCGACCGATTCGATGCTCAAGCGGCAAGTCGTTTCATAGGAGTCGGAAGAAACGGCGGCCGCGGTCGCCGACGGAAAGCGCACAATCTGCTCGAGGACCGCTTCGGGCCGATGCAGTTCTTGCGGCTTTTCCGAGCGTTCGAGAAAGTGCTTCGCCTGATCGTTGATCTCCGCCGGTTCGAGCAGCAAGAACCACGACTGCGGCGGCAAATAGGAGGCGAAGTGGGCCTTCGTTTCGACTTCGCGCTCGACGACCGTCACCGCGACGGCGTCAACCGTCGCCAAACTCCGCTGCGAGGCGACTTCAAACCGCCGCAACGATTCGATCTGATCTCCAAACAGCTCGACGCGGACCGGGTCGTTCCAATCGGGGGCAAAGATGTCCATGATCCCGCCGCGGAGCGAAAATTCGCCCGGCAACTCGACCGCGGACGTGGCATGAAATCCTTGCTCGGTCAGCCAAGCGGCAAATTGCTTCAGGTCCAGCACGTCGCCCAGTTGCAGCGTTTTGGTGTGGGCGGCGATGGCCGCGCGGTCCGGAACGCCTTGCATCAGGGCGGCGATGGTCGTCACCACAATCCGCGGCGGCTGCGCCCATAGATGCTTCAACACCCGCAACCGATCGCCGTGGGCTTCGTCTTGAATGGGCCGGTCGGGGCTGAGGGCCGTTTCCCAAGCGGGGAAAACCTCGACGCGGAGCGTCGTGAACAGCGACAGATCGTCGTTAAAGTCATCGACGTCGGTGGTTCGCGGGAGGACTACCACCAGCGGCGCGGTTCGAGTCGGCGAGCTAGCGGCCGAGACTTTCGCGGTGGGCATGGCTGCCGGCATTGCCGCCGCTAAGGCCGCCGCCACCAGCGCGCAGCTCGAGCCCCAGACTCCATCCAGCGTGGCCCCTTCGCCAGCTCGCAAGCTGGCGACCACCGCTGCGAAGCCCGCCTGTGTGTGTTCCAAGCCGCCGGGCAAATCCCGCAGGCGTCCGGCGGCGATTTCTGCCGTTTGCGCCTCGGTCGTCATGTCATCGGCATTGTATGCCGCCGGTCGAAATCTGGAAAGATTGACCAGGGAGAGAAAGGTTTCGATCGACAGTCTCGATTTAAGAGACGAGCGCGCGATTTGCGATCACCGTGGCAAGTCAATGGCCCCTCCCAAGTTCGACAGATCGGTAATGTCGATCCGAGGGCGCTTCGCGGAGAAAGCCTGCAAACCTGCTTTGCTGAATTTACCGTCGCGAATGGTAACGGTATCGAGCGACGGCATTTGTTCCAAGGCGGAGAACGCGGAGTCGTCGATGTGCAGGCCTGCGAGGCGCAGGACTCGCAACTTCGGCAGCTTGGAAAGCTCCAGCAATCCCGCACTGGTCACCTGCGTGTATCGCTTTCGTCGCTGAAAAAGCAGATCGTGCTCCGCTCATAGCGACCGCTTTGTTTCCCGATATCATTTGTTCCCTTGTTAGCCGCCTATTCCTTTATCTGCTGTTTGATCTGTTTCATCTGCGCGCCTGCGGTCGAATCTTGGTAATACGGATCGAGCGGATAACAGCCTGAGATCAGGCCGTGGCGCGGAGCGGTCGTGCAATCGCTGAACGTGCGGCAGATTTGCCGGCGGCGGAGCAGGCCTCGTTCGAGCGTGTCGGCAGGCAATTCAGGATACGACAGCACCATTCGGCCGACGCCGACCAGATCGATCCAGCGGTCGCGCACGACCCCTTGGGCGACCTGCGGCAAGAAATCTTGCAAATAGGAATAGCCGCTCCCCACATAGATCATCCCGGGCGCCTGCTCCTTGCAGATCCGCGCCGCCACGATCTGCCGCGCGACTCCCACCAGCGGATCTTCCGGCGGCAGATAGCCATCGCTCGGCGGAAAGATCGCGGGCCGCTGAAGGTGCGGATTGTAATACGGGCTGCCGGCCGAAACATTGATCATCGCGACCCCCAATCCCCGCAGCCGCAACAGCAACTCGATGGGCTCCGTCAAATCGTAATTCAACGGATCGTTCCCATCGACGCCAAACCCAAACGGATAGGGCAGCCACGCCTGATACGCCAGCGGCGCTCCGACCGCGCGGCTCGTCTGAAACGGAACGGAGTCGAAGACGCTTAAGCGCACGCCGATCAGAAGCCGCGGATAACGCTCGCGAATCCGCTCGATAATCGTGGTGAGCACCCGCGCTCGGCCGGTCAAGTCGCCGCCGAACTTGCCGGGCCGCGTGCGGGCGCTCAAAAACTCATGGAGCAGATAGCCGTGGCAAGCTTTGATATCGACAAATTGAAAACCGGCGTCCTCCGCCAAGCCAGCCGCTTCGACATACCGCTCGATCAGCCCCTCCAGTTCCGCATCGCTCCACACGATCGACGGATCGCGCGGGTCGAGATGAAATTTCTCGTCGAGCAGCGGATGGTGATAGGCGATCCGCGGCGCCAAGCGCTCATCGGTTGGGCGCGAAAAGCGGCCGGAATGGGTCAATTGCAGCCCCAGCAGCAGATCGTCCGTCGTGCCGAATCGCTCGCGATGCGCCGTGCGGGCCGTGTCGCAGAGGAGTTTCAGACCGGCCGCGTTGGCCAAAGTCGCCAGCGTCTGCCGCGGGTTCGCGCGGCCATCGGGCTGCACGGCGGCGGCTTCGCCTCCCCAAATCAGCTTGGCGCCGCTCTGGCCAAAATGGCGCCAGCGTCGCAGCGTCGCGGCGCTCGGCGATCCGTCGTCTTGGGCGTCCCACCCTTCCATCGGATGAATGCACCAGCGATTGCCGACCGTATAAGGGCCAATCTCCAGCGTTTCGGCCAGCGGCGAGCCGGCCGCCGCCGTCAAAATCTGCTCGTCAACCGGCAATGCCAGCCCGAGCTCCGACAGCCGCCGCCGCAAGGCCTCGACCGTTTTCAGTTGGGCAATTTTAGGATAAGAAGGCATTCGCTGAGAAAACGCCGGATCGGCGGGGTTAAATCGGATAGATCGCCGTGGCCTTGGTGAGCCGTTTTGAACGAACAAGGTCGCGTGAAAGTTGAAATGGGGAGTTCAGCCGGGGGAATTCACCGCGAAAAGACCACTCTCTCCGGAAAGTTCCAATCCGGTTTGATTTGGGTTCTGTTAAAAACCGCACCGCCGTGCGCGTTCGCTGGTCCGCGGCGCGCCGGCTGCCTACACTACGGTACTCGGCGAAACGGAATGCGACGCGGGGTAAAACCTTGCCTGATTTCTAATTCGCCTGGGGAATAAGGGGCAGAGGAACGCGTTGCCAGAAGCGGGTTATTGCGTCAGGGGAGTTGCCGGCCCAAGGCCAAACCGAGTCTTTATGCTGGACGAATGGTTCTATAAAACGAAAACGGCCGAACTCGGCCCGGTCGCATGGGAAGAACTCCGTTGGCTTGCCGATCACCGCAAGCTTGATCCTAACGCGCTGGTTCGGCGCGGTCGAACCGGAAAATGGCTCTTGGCAAAGCGGATCAAAGGGCTGATCGACTTCACCAGCGCGGCCAATCCGGCCAGCGCCGGGGATACTCAACCTAATCTATCGGCGCCGAGTTCGCCCTCCGCGGCAGGTGATAAAGAATCGGCCGCGAATGCCGCCACCGGCAAACCACTTGCCCCGCAGCGCACGAGCGTGCCGACGCTGAGCTTTACTCCGGCCGCGCCGATGCCGGCAGTATCCGGTCCCCCTTTGCCGCCGCAGATTCCGCCGGCATCACTGCCGCCGGCATCACTGCCGCCGGCATCACTGCCGCCTGCATCACTGCCGCCCGCATCGCAGCCGCCTGCACGTCCGCCCGCGGGGTTTCCGGTGCCCATTGCCGCAGCGGTTTCTCCGCCGCAGCCCAAACCGCGTACGCCGCCAAACTTGGCGCAGCCGGTCAAGCTCCCGGCCGCGCAGCCGGCCAAAACGCCCGTCGCGCGGCCTGCCACCATTGACGATTTGCTGCCGCCGCCTGCAATTTAATCCCCGCCCCACCGGGTTTGATCATGGGCGGCCGCCACGCATTGCGTTTCGGCCGCGCCTTATTTGCCGAACGGCCACTGTTTGCCCAGCGTTTTGCGCTGGAGCTCGGTCAATTGGCCGATCCCGCCGCGCGCGAGCTTTAAGAGCTGGTGCAGTTCTTGCTCGCTGAACGTCGCCTCCTCGCCGGTTCCTTGGATCTCGATGAACCGGCCGCCGCCGGTCATCACGACATTCATATCGACTTCCGCGTCGACATCTTCGACATAGCACAGATCGAGCAGCGCACTGCCGCCGACCATTCCGACGCTGACCGCGGCCACGCTCTCGCGCAGCGGCGGCTGTTGCGGGTTGGGCAGCGATGGCAGCGAATGGATCGCATCGGCCAGCGCCAAAAACGCGCCGGTGATGCTCAAGGTGCGCGTGCCGCCGTCGGCTTCCAGCACGTCGCAATCGATCAGGATCGACCGTTCGCCAAGCCGATCGAGATCCACGATTGCTCGCAGGCTGCGGCCAATCAGCCGCTGAATCTCGGTCGTTCGCCCGTCGACTTTGCCCTCGCGATCGCGCCGTTTGCGCGGCGTGGTGCTGCCGGGCAGCATGTTATATTCGGCAGTCAGCCAACCGCGGCCTTTTCCTTTCATCCAGTCAGGCACCTTCTCTTCGACGCTGGCTGTGCAGAGAATTGTGGTGCCGCCGGCGTGAATCCAAACGCTGCCGGCCGCGGTCCGCGTGAAACGGCGCTTGATCTTGACAGGCCGCAATTCATCGCGGCGGCGGCCATCGGAGCGAGACATAGGCACCCAGCATCCAAGTTAGCAATTCAAAAACAGTCTGCTTTCGTCCCGGCCAAGCGCCGAGCCGGGGCCTCTGAAGACCGGCCCGCGGCGTGCGATTACTTGTGCTCGAGCGAGTACAAATCCGAACTCATTTTGACCGTGTACAGCAGGTCGTGTTTTGGATCGTAGTCGAGCCAAGTCATCACCGAAGCCCCCTTCATTTCCTTGGGCAAGGCAATCGCCGTTCCCCAAGTGGCGCCGCCATCGGTCGATTCGACGACGCCGGCGGAGGTGACCAAGAACATCTGTTTTGCCGTGTGGCCGAAGACCGGCCCGTAGAGGCCCCCTTTCACGTCGCTCAGCTTTTTCCAGGTTTGACCTTGATCGGTCGTGGCGATGAGGCTGTTTTCAGTCAGCCAATAGAGCGTCCCGTCATACAACCGCGGATTCGCCCGCGCGGAATATTCGCCACATGCGGAAAACGTCTTGCCGCCGTCGGTCGTGCGGACCAGCCCGCCGCTCGCTTTGTCGCGCGATTTGGCCTGCGCGACAACCGCCGTGGTGGCGTCAAACACCCAGCCTGGGCCGTAGCCCTTGGCAACTTCGCTGAAGGACTTGCCCCCGTCGTGCGAAGCGAGCAAATCTCCGCCTGACTCATGTTTCAAAGTGAGCACGAACTTCGGTTGGGGGTCAACCCAATCGATCGCCGCCCAATCGACATGGTTCACTTTCTTGTCGAGCGTGGACCAGGTCGAACTGAGTTCCGGCGCCAAGATGATCGGCCCGCCATAGACAAGCGCGATCAGCATCCGTTTCGATTTGCCGGTGGGGTCAAACAGCATGCAGCCTGGCGTTTCGGTGCGGCCTTTGAACTCTTCGCCCACGCGCTTCCAATTCGCCCCTTGATCGGTCGAGCGAAACAGGCCGCGATCGCTCACATTCAGATAGACATCGCCCGAAGTCCGCTCGACCAGGACGCCGCATAAGCCGCCGTAGCCGGGCTTCTGTTCGGTGATCAACGATTGAGCCAGCGGCTTCCATTCGGCCGCTCGCGCGACCGAGGACGAACATGGCAACATCAACAAGGACGCGACACATAGCGCGGCACAGGAAGCGACTCGCATCGTTCAGTCTCCAGGTGGGATTCAGGGCGGCGAACACGGTTGTCTAGCCGCCGGGCACGATTCTACGCCGGCAGCCGTCGATCTAGCATGATCGTTGCAAGCCGGGTGTCAAGTATTTTCCGCCTGAGCGCGTCCGCGACAGAATTGCCGGCCGGCTTGGTCTTTGCGGGGCCGGCGCCAGGCCCGCGACATCCCCTGGATTCCCGCCTGCGCGGGAATGACGGAATAAGGAATGACGGAATAGGGAACGTTCGGACAGGGAGCGTCCGAACAGGGAGCGCCCTTCGTCATTCCCGCGCAGGCGGGAATCCAGCGCGTCGTACTGCCACCCCGCGCGGCCGGCCATTCCCTGGATTCCCGCCTTCGCGGGAATGACGGAATAAGGAATGACGGAATAAGGAATGACCGAACAGGGAACGTTCGGACAGAGAGCGACCGAACTGGAAGCGTCCTTCGTCATTCCCGCGCAGGCGGGAATCCAGCGCGTCGTACTGCCATCCCGCGCGGCCGGCCATTCCCTGGATTCCCGCCTTCGCGGGAATGACGGAATAAGGCAATGACCGGACCGGCAATTACGGAATGGGAGCGCCCTTCGTCATTCCCGCCTTCGCGGCAATGACCAAACACGGCAACGATCAAACAGGAATGGTTGCCCGCGGCGCGACGATCAAAAGCCGACGGCCCGCCCGGTTTTACGCGGGGGGCCGTCAGAAGGCTTTCAAGTTGTTGTCTGGCGAGGGGGGCCGAGCGGAAGGATGTCTACGCCCGAAGCGGGCGGTTGTGTCCGTACAAGCTTTGGTCGCTCGTCTGTGACCGTTTAACAATCCTTCTTCTTCGCGCCGTAGCCGCGATCACGCAGACTCGGGCCCATGCTTAGCCGCCGCAGCCGCAACCGCAGGTCGGGGCCGCTTCACATCCGCAGCCGCAACCGCAGTGGTGATGGTGGTGATGGCAGCAGCTCGAGCAAGCGCTGCAGCAGCTCGAGCAGCAGCTCGAGATCGCTTCGCAGCAGCTCTTGATGCAGCAGCAATGGTGCCGGTGGTGGCAACCGCAGCCGCAAGCCGGGGCTTCGCAGCCGCAACCGCAAGTCGGGGCAGCTTCACATCCACAAGCCGGGGCCGGAGCAGCGCAACCGCAAGTCGGGGCAGCGCAGCCGCAGGTCGGCGCTTCGCAACCACAGCTCGATTCGCAGCCGCAGCAACCATTGCCGTGCATGCCCAGCAGGTGGCCAAAGGCTTTGGCTTGGTTCGCGCTCGCACACAGCGAGAACACGCCAGCCAACACGACGGACAAGAACAAACGATTCATCACAACACTCCTTGCTCGGAGAAACGGAGAAAAACCACCCCCACGTCCCGAGCCAGGCCGCCTCGCCAAGGTTGGGTGAAGACTGCGCCTGCGGTCAGTGTAGGGTCCGATGACAGCTCGATGTCTGAGCTTATGACGTGGTATCGTCTACCCCACAAACCTAGAACAGCCAGATTCCCCAACCCGTAGAGAAAATAGCTAAATTAGGGGCTTTTTATGCCGCAGCTAGCGACGTTAGCGAATGTGCCGGCTGGCCCTTTTGGACCGCCCCATAGTCATACATGCCTGCCGGCGGCAGCCGCCGCAGCGATCGCGGCGGGCCCCTTAACGCGCACGGCGGGCGTTATCTGCCGAGGCCAAAACGCCCGTTTTTCCGCCCATCCGGCCCAAATCGTCCAGCCCCTTGAACTCGCCATTAGTTCGGCTAATTTTCAAACTGGGCGAAGTTTCGAAACCAGGAAATGGCGCTGGCGCAACCCCTCTTCGGGATGGAAGGCTCGTCAAAATTTAATGCGCGGACCAAAAAATTGTGGCCATCGGAGCCGCGAAAGAGACCGAAAAACTCGCTAATTTACGAGGTTTTTCGCTATTCGACAGCGCGCTTAAGAAATTTCCCATTTTCTTGAAAAAATAGTTTGCACTGGTTGTAGCTTCCAATTAAGATGTGAAAAGTCAGGGTCGAGATTTATTCCTGCTTTGTCTCTCTCCGTTCGTAGTCTCATCGTTTGTGTTCATGGCGGCTTCTGCAAGGCTTTGGCGGCGACCAAGCCCTTCTGGAGCGAAAACTGGTGGAGGAACGCTAACCCCGTAATTTGAATTGCCCAAACGACCGGGCGACCCGAGTGTTTTTGGGCGATTCATGTGCCCAGGCTAGTAGTTCCCAATCATCAACCAGAGTACTCACCAACTCATCATGCGGTTCTCTATGAAACAGATCACACCCAGAATGAAAAACAACAAATTCCTCAGTGCGCGTGGCTGGACAATTGCCGCCTGCGCCATCATCGGTGTCGCGACGGCATCGATTGCGTCGGCAGACTCGCTTTATCTCGACCTGCGGCTCGACAACGATGACAATGCTGTCGCAAGCACGGATTCGGCTGGAACAATTTACCAACTGACCTCCGCGGACCTTAATACACCGATTTTGGTTCAGGTTTGGGCAACCGTAGTCGGCAGCAATGCGACGATGAGCGACGATGCTATGTACGGTGCCGCATTTCGCGTGAAGAGCACGAATGTTGGTGCTGGTGCCGTTGGCTCAGGCGGCATTCAGAACTTCACCTCTGCGAATCCATTTAATGGTGCTGGTGCGACGGGAACTGTTTCGACCCCTGTCCTCTATAACACGAATTCCACGACCCATCTCACGGATTTAGGTTCGACAGGTGATGCCTCGCAGCCTTATGTCGGCGGTTCGCCCGGCGTGGCTGGCGACCCTCAGTCGATTAACGTGAATGGAGTTTATGGTCCCACGAAGCGCGGCGGTTCGGGCGGCCAGATTCCAGGTTCATTGGAAGTTGTGGACAAAACAGATCGCATTACTCCGGGTACTTTTTCAAGTACTGCGAATTCTGGCGTCCCCACCGGAACAAACAACGCCACACGCTACTTGCTTGCGACGTTTGAATTCGATCCGGCCTCGTTGATCAATGGCACCGGTTCCACTTTGTTGTCGTTGTTTCAGACGACTTCGACTTCGGCGTTTGGCGGCACTGCGTCAAACGGTGCTTGGCGCGTCGACGATCCGACCCAAGCCAATGCGAACCAAGCCCACAATGGAAGCCAAGCTGGTTTTGCAACGATTATCGGAACGGGGATCACGTTCCTAGCTCCGCAAGGATCCTCGACGCTGACCGCCAGCTACACGCTCGGTGCCAACGCGACCCCCTCGACCGCCAACATGTTGGCTGGTTCGCAGGTCACGGTGACCACGAACTTCAAGAATGATGCCACCAGCGGCGACACCCTGTCCTTCAGCGGTTTGACTTCGTCCGTTGCATCGGGCTCGGCCACGTTGACCACTGGCACTGCCAGCGATGCCTCGGCGATTGCCGCCGGCGCCACCAGCAGCCAAGTTGCCACCCAGACCTTGACGGTCGGGGGCATCGGCACCGTCACCTTGAACTCGAATGCCACGGTCACCTCCACGACCTCGGGCACGGCGGTTACTCGGACGAATGCGAATCCGACGTTGACGATCAATGTCGGCAACGCCACGGCGATTGCCGCGACTGGCTCGACCCCGTTGACCACGTTTGGCCAAGCTTTGACCGGCACGGTCAAGCAGGGCAACGTTTGGGCCACCAACCCGATCAGCGCTCAAACGACGACCAGCGTCTCGGGCACGACCGCGACTCTGCTCGATGCGATCTTGACTGGCGATCGGACCGTTTCGATGGCCTTCCGTCAGCGAGCTGCGAGCGAAACGCCGGTCTTTGTCGGCAACGCGCCGCAACAACTGACCTCGGGCCCGAACAAGGGGGGTTACGGCGTGTATAGCGACGCCCTCCAGTTGACTGGCTTGGGCGCCACGACCGGAACGCACGTCCAAACGGACGAATATGTGTTGCAAATGTCGGTCTCCGATGCGGCCTTCAACGGTTCGCATGCGTCTTTGACGAACGCTGCTCAACTGGGCTTCTTGTACCTCGGCTGGCTCGATACGACCGGCGGGACGGGTAACGAAGTTTGGCGGAACGCCGTGGAAGGCAACTTTGGCGGGACCGATCAAGTGAAGGGCAAGCTCGAATCGTATTCGGCTTACCTCGCTTCCAAGACGGCCGGCAACCAATCTCTCCAAGCCTCCGACTTGGGCACCTGGGGCGTGGAACTCACGGCCACGGGCGCCAATGTCTGGGCTGTCTTGAATCATAACAGCATCTTCGCAGCGGTTCCTGAACCGTCTTCGATTATGATGCTGGGAGCGGGCTTGCTTGGTTTGATTACGGTGGTTCGCCGCCGCCGTAACGCCAAGAATGCCTAATCGCGTTGTTCCTCGGTTGATGATGAATTGGTGATTCAGACCGCCGCCGGCTCCGTCCGGCGGCGGTCTTTTGCTTTTAGTCGCGCGCTCTAACCGCGACGCACCATTGCCGAGCGTGCAATTGCTTGTGCAATATCGGTTCGATGGTCCGTCGCAGCGCATTCGGGCCGCAAGGCCTCATCGGGCAAATCGACCCTCGTGCCGGGCGAACTAGTGCTTCTCGACCGCGCCTCCCCTTGCAACTCGTCGCGGCGGTCGCGCGCTGGGAGGACAACGGTTGCCTTGGATTCCGTTGAGTCGAACTGCGATGATGCGATTTGGCTGCATTTGAATAGTCCGACTGGACCCTCGACGGCGCTACTTCCGCAATGGATGAAACATGCGCCGCCAATAATTACGCCAGGTTTGCAGAATGCGTTGCGCCAGATTTGCGCCCTACTAATTCAGTAAGTTTTATTGCGATACGCGGCGACAGTCTTATAATTCCATCTATCAGATTGGCCGAGACTGGCCTACAGCATTTCAATCATGCAGGCAAAGGAGGATGGCTAATGAACAAGAGGCACTCGCTGAAGCACGCACTTGCGCGAATTGCATCCGCGCCCTGGGCTTGGTTGATTTTCGCGATCGTGAGCGGTTCCGTGCTATGCGCGAAGAACGCTGCCGCGGCCGCGATGTATTTGGATTTAACTTTGGCGGACGGGGTTTCCACTTCCCAGCCCCTGACTTCCGCGAACTTGAACGTCCCAATCACGATCGACGTCTGGATGACGATCGCAGGGGACAATGCAGATCTCACGGACGATGTTGCATATCTTGCGACTTATCGAGTGCGGAGCATTAACTTGTCCGGCGCGGCCGTTACGGCTGGCGGCGTTCCAGCCCCCCCAGCAGTTTTTCCTACAACTGCAACTCAGCTCGCAGCCACCGGGTTTGTTTCCCTCGCCCCGCTCAATGGCACCTCGTCAACCGGCACGGGGCTCAATGACTCGTATAATCCGTACTTGGTTCATCAAAATCCAACGACCGGACTAATTGATTTAGGCCCTACGGACGACGCGAGCCAACCGTATGTCGGCGGAACGCCCGGCGTCGGCGGGGATACTCACAATATCGCTCCATTCGGGGTGACCGGGGCGAACAGCGTGCAAGCCTACCTCAATGCCCGAGGCAAGGGGACTTACCAGATCGTGGGAAAGTCGGATCGTCTGCCCGCTAGCGCCGTCTTGGACTCGAGCGGCAATTCGGTCGGAACTGAAAACGCCTTTCGCCTCCTCGCCGCCCAATTCAAGTTCATTCCAACGAGCCTCGGGACTGGCGTAACAGAACTGCAAATCTTTCAGACGACGTCAACCTTGTCGGGATTTCGAGGCGGGCAGGGCCTAAACGGCAGTTTCATTGCCGACGGGGTCGCCTATGACGGAACGTCGGGAATGGTCAACCTTGGCGACAGCATTACCTTTACTTCGGCCGTGCCGGAACCATCGTCGCTGGTGCTGGTCGGCCTGGGAATGCTCGCCTGTTGTTGGCTTGGACGCAGACGTAGCGGAGGTCGGCGCTGAGCTGCGCCTAAATCGATTGCGCCGACGCGGCCGACTTCCGGAGCAGTGCTCCCGCGAAAACGGCCGCCACCGGTCGAATCATGCGCGAATTGGGCTGCGACGATTGCTCCCGATTCGCGACTGAGAGGCCATCGAACCGTGTAAAACCCAAAAATCAGCACTTCCGCGGCGGCCAAAATCGCCTATAATCGTGGTTTCAAATTTTCCGCGTTTCGCCGCGACTCCTGAGTGATTTCATGCCTAAAATCAAGACCCATAAGGGCGTTAAAAAACGGTTCCGCATTTCCGGTTCCGGCAAAATCAAGCATCGCGGGGCCGGCACGAGCCACCTCGCGACTCGCAAGACGCAAAAGACGATCCGCAACCGCCGCGGCACGCGGGTCCTCGCGCCGGTCGCCGCCAAGGCGATTATCAATGCCTTGGCCGGCAATAGTTACTAGCTAGTCAATTTGGCTCATGGCGACTCGCTCGCCGAGGGGCATATTGAAATGGCCGCTTGACGGTTTACCGTAGGCCAAGCCATTTCCAAACTTGGTTCCCACCGCGTCCGCGGTTCGAGCCGCGCGGTCTTGCCTTGCAAGCCGCCAACCCGGCCTTGGCGCCGGGTTCCAGCACGCCGGGCAATAAAACGCTTTCCTGTTGGAAAGGGCCTGGGCGTCGCCCAAACGAAGGACTGATTTTCGATGAGAACGACTACCGCGCCGGCGCGCAAGAAGAAAAAGAATCGCCTCTTTCGCGATGTGAAAGGCTTTGTCGGCGCCCGCCGCAAGCTGGTTCGCACGGCCAAGGAAACGCTCGTTCGGGCCGGCGTCTACGCGACCCGCGACCGTCGCGTTCGCAAGCGCGAGTTTCGCTCGCTCTGGATTATCCGCATCAATGCGGCCGTTCGCGAGCGCGGCTTGCGGTACAGCCAATTTATCGCCGGGTTGAACAAGGCGAATATCGAACTCGATCGCAAAGTCCTGTCCGACATGGCGATTCATGATCCGGGCGCGTTCGACGCCGTCTTCGCGCTGGTGAAGCAGGCCCTGGCGGTTTAAGGACCTTGGCACTGCCGTCGTGACGGCGTGAGCGTCTATTGCTCGCGGCGGCGGATGCTGCCTTGGCGAAAAAATACGTCTCGGCGCCGTTTTGTTTGCCCGGCGCCGTGTGCCCGCGCGGACGACGCTGGAACAAAATCTCCGAGCGCGGCTGGCCGCGGCGGCAGTTTCGTGCCGGAGGCCCGGCGGCGGTTTTGTGCCGGAGGCCCGGCGGACTGGTCGCGGTCGAATCGCCTTCCTAATCTTTTTCTCTAGCAGCAGGTTCGGCAACGGTCGTGGCACTGGCTGAATTTCTCGCGGAACTTGAGAGCCTGGCGCAAGCGGCGGAACAAGCGTTCGCCGCGGTCCGCTCGGCCGATGCGCTCGAGGGGGCCCGCGTCGAGTATCTGGGTGCGAAGGCGGGCCGGCTTAAAGCGGCTCAAAAGGGACTCGGCGGCGTGCCGGGCCCCGACAAGCCGGCGGCCGGCAAGCGGTTTCACGAGGTGAAAACGGCGGTCGAAACGGCCTTTGCGGCAGCGCAAGCGCGGCTGGCCGGCGGGGCGGCCGAGGAGACAACGCTGACCGGTTTCGATCCGACGGTGCCTGGCCCAATCCTGCGCGTCGGCCATCTCCATCCGATCACGCAGACGATCGACGACTTGAAGGACATCATGGGCCGGCTCGGCTTTAGCGTGGCCGAAGGTCCCGAGATTGAAGACGAGTGGCACAACTTCGAGGCGCTGAACATTCCGGCCGCGCATCCGGCCCGCGATCCGCTGGAGAATTTTTATCTGGCGACGGCGCAAATCGCCAGCGGCGCAGCGCAGTCCAGCAGCGGCGCGGCGGACCGCGGCCCGCTCCTGTTGCGCAGCCAGACCAGCACGGTGCAAATCCGCGTGATGGAGCGGACGCCGCCGCCGGTGCGGATCATTTCGCTGGGCCGGGTCTATCGTCCGGACGACGCCGACGCGACGCATTATCCGATGTTTCATCAGATCGAAGGGCTGATGGTCGATCGCGGCGTGACGATGGCCGATCTGAAGAGCGTGCTGCGGCTGTTCGCCGCGATTTATTTCGGCGGCGAAGTTCACATTCGCTTTCGCCCCTCGTTCTTTCCGTTCACCGAGCCGAGCGTCGAAGTCGACATGAGCTGGCACGATTCCCCTAGCGGAGACCCGCGCTGGGTCGAAATGGGGGGCGCCGGAATGGTCGATCCGCACGTCCTCCAAGCGGTGGGCTACGATCCGGAGCAGGTCACCGGCTTTGCCTTTGGCCTGGGGGTCGAGCGGATATGCGCGCGGCGGCATCACGTCAACGACATTCGCGAGTTTTACAAAAACGACGTGCGGTTTCTCGCGCAGTTTTAGGCCGCCCGTATGTGGGCGGCCGGTTTCCCTAGTTCCCGTTTTTGCGAAGCACGGATCATGATCGTTTCTTGGGACTGGTTGCACCAATATGTGGAACTCGACGCTCCCCCGGCGGAGGTCGTGCGCCGCTTGTTGTTGGCGGGACTAAACCACGAAGAGACGACCGAAATCAACGGCGATTTGGCGATCGATCTGGAGGTCACCAGCAATCGGCCCGACTGCTTGGGCCACATCGGCGTGGCGCGAGAAGCCGCGGTCTTGTTCAATCAGGAACTGCGGCTGCCCAATCCGCAGATTCAACTGGCGGCGGCCGCCGAGCGGCCCACCACGCAAGTTCGGATCGATTGCCCCGCGCTTTGTCCGCGCTACACCGCTCGCATCCTCCGCGGCGTGAAGGTGCGGCCCAGCCCGATCTGGTTTGCGCGGCATCTGCAAACGCTCGGGCTCGCGCCGATCAACAACGTGGTTGACGTGACAAACTACGTCTTGATGGAGTCGGGCCAGCCGCTGCATGCGTTCGACTTCGCGAAAATTCACGGCGGCCAGATTTTCGTCCGCGAGGCGCAAGCCGGCGAGACGTTTCTGGCGATCAATCATAAAGCGTATCGGCTGGAGCAAGGGATGTGCGTGATTGCCGACGCCGATCGCCCAGTCGCGCTGGGAGGCGTAATGGGGGGCGCCGACACCGAAGTCGGGATGCAAACCGTCGACCTGCTGATTGAGGCGGCCTCGTTCTCGCCGATGTCCGTTCGCGCCACGGCGCGCAAACTGAATCTGCATAGCGATTCTTCGTATCGCTTCGAGCGGCTCCTCGATCCCGAAGGGGTCGATTGGTCGAGCCGCCGCTGCTGTCAGTTGATTCAAGAGTTTGCCGGCGGCGAAGTGACCGAATTTATCGACGTCGGCAGCCGGCCGGCGCCGCGAACGCCCATCGTGCTGCGCCTGTCGCAATTGCCGCGCATCCTGGGGATCGAAATACCGGTGGAGCGGGTGCGGCAGATATTGACCGCGCTGGGCAATCGCGAAGTGGCGGCCAGCCCGCAGCAGGTGGAGGTCATTCCGCCCAGTTGGCGGCAGGACTTGACCCGCGAGATCGATCTGATTGAAGAGGTTGCGCGGATTCATGGTTATGACCAGATTCCAGAGGATGTGCGCGTGCCGATGGCGCCGTCGCAGCGTTCGCTCCGTGATCGCGTGCTGGCCAAGGCGCGGACGGTCCTGGCAGCGGCCGGATTTGACGAGGCTTTGACCTTGAGCGTGGTCGAGGGCGACTGGTCCGAGGCCTTTAGTCCGTGGTCGAAGGAGCCGGCGCTCGCGCTGCAAACGCCGATCTTGCGCCGCGCCGACGCCCTCCGCCGGAGCCTTGCGCCGAGTTTGCTGGGAGCGCGCAAGACGAACGAATCGCTCTCCAACACGCACTGCGAACTATTTGAAACGGCCAAAATCTATCTCGCGCGAGACGCGCAGTTGCCCGAGGAAAAGCTCCTGCTCAGCCTCGTTTCGAGCCGCGATTATGGCGAGCTGAAAGGAGTCGTGGAAGCGCTGTTGGCGGCGCTGCACGTGAGCATGCCGCTCGAGGTGCAAGACAGCCGGCAAGCGTTGTTCGCGCCCGGCCAAGGAGTGGAGCTGATGCTCGGCGGAGAGCGACTGGGCTTTCTCGGCGAGGTGAGCGCCATGGGCCTGAAGCGGTTCGAGCTGCGCGGCCGCGCGACGATCGCAGAACTTGATTTTGGCGTGCTCGAACGGTTGGCGCGGCTCATGCCGCAGGCGGCGGAGCTATCGCCCTATCCGCCGGTGACGCGTGATGTGAACCTGGTCGTCGAGGAGCGCGTCCGCTGGTCGCAAATCGCCGCCACGGTGCAAGCGAGCGCCGGGCCGCTCCTCGAATCGCTAGCCTATTTGGACACCTATCGCGATCCGCAGCGCCTCGGGCCGGGCCAGAAGAGCCTCTTGTTCTCGCTGTTGTTGCGCTCGGCTAGCGGCACTTTGACGAATGAAGAAGCCGACGCGATCCGCACGCAGGTCGTGGCTGCGTGCGCGACGCGCCACGCGGCGCAATTGCGCGCCTAAGGACGGCCGCTAGAGATCGTTGCCGAAAACATCTTCAGGGAAGATGCGTTCGATCGTCCGACCATAGTCGTCCAAGCTGCGGCGGCGGCCGACGGCGTGCCAAGGGCTGACTTCTTTCAGCTCCGGCATCATTTCGATCAGTTGTTCAACGAGCATTTGCGCGAGGCGGCGGACCCGAATGCCGTCCGCTTTTTCGAGAATGGCGGCGGCCGTCTTCATCAACCGCACGAGCCGTGCCCGATCGAGCACGCCTGCCGACAGCGGGTCGTTTTGCTCGACGAGCAAATCCGCCACCGGCACATCGAGAACTTTTTGATATTCGTACAGGACACTTAGCGGCAAGTCGCTGGCGGGATTTTCATAGCGGCGGACGGTTTCCATGTCGAGATTCAAACGCCGCGCGATATTGCGGCAGGAAACGCCTTGCTGTTTGCGCACTTCGGCAATCCGTTGCAAGGGCCGGTTCTCGGCCGAACCGGCCGGCGCCTCCGGCTGGCGGCGCACTTCATACAGCGTATCCGCCGAGCGAATCGGATCGGTCGGAGTCTGGCTCGGATCGGTAGGAGGAAGTGTGTCCTCGTCGAGCGAGTCGTCGCTGGCCGCCGGTGGAACATACGCCGGCAACGTCTGCTCGCGGTGCAGGCCTGACAGCGGCCCGTGGTCCGTCCGTGGTTGAGAGCCAGGAACCGCGGCCGGCGGAGGATTATTGAGAGAGGCGGGGCGAGGATCGAAGTCACCGACGCTCATGGCAAACCAACCTTATCGATCGGGCGAAGAGGAGATGTTTCGAACGCGACGCTTCAGCGATTCCTTGCTAATCTGCTGAACCGTCGCTAGCGCGCACGTTGATCCAGGACGATCCATGCGCGACTAGAGGTCGGACAGTTCTCGGAGGCCCTCCCGAGAAGATCGATGCTTTCTATTCCGTTTTGAGTTCGCGTGGCACTAGCGGTGGAATCTCACGGGCCGCGTTGTTCCGACGCGAGCGAACTCGGTGAGATTTTTTGCCCAGACGCCGCCAGGGTCTCTTCTCTTTTTTACGTTGCGGATCAACGTTTTCTACTCACAGACGAGTT
>DASRSE010000099.1:0-11686 GCA_035656655.1 Pirellulales bacterium | reverse complement strand
AAATATCGCGAATTTTGAAACGCCGCCAGCAAACTGGTCGCTTCGGGAGTCGTCTGTTCGACGACCACGCCGATCGGCACGTGCCGCAGATCGAGCGAGACGCCAAAGCCGAAGATCAGCGTCAGCAACAGCGGCAAGACCCCCGCGATCAGATAAGCGCTCGGGTCGCGAAGAATCTGGAGCGTTTCTTTGCGAATCAAGGCGCGCACGCGGCGCCGCCGGTCGGCCGCGGATTGGCTCATGCCGCCGCTCCTTTCGCGTCGAACGCCTCGACCAAGCTGATAAAGGCGTCCTCCAGCGTCGGCTCGCTGCGCTCTGCCGTTTTGGCGCCCTCCTTCAAATCGTCAGGCGAGCCGGTGGCGATCATCCGGCCGCGATAGACCAGTCCAATCCGGTCGCAGTATTCGGCCTCATCGAGAAAATGGGTGGTAACTAAGACGGTCACGCCCCGTTCCACCATCGCGTTGATATGCAGCCAAAACTCGCGCCGCGTCAGCGGATCAACCCCGCTGGTGGGTTCATCAAGAAACAGCACGGGCGGATCGTGCAAAATCGCCGCGGCCAGCGCCAGACGCTGCTTGAACCCGAGCGGCAACTGCGCGCTGTTCACGTCGAGATACGGGCCCAGCTCAAACGAATGCACCAGCCGCTCGATCGTGTCGCGCTGCCGCGCGCCGGACAAGCCGTAGACGCCGGAGAAGAAAGTCAGGTTCTGCCGAGCGCTGAGGTCGCCGTACAGCGAAAACTTCTGGGCCATGTAGCCGAGCTTGGCGCGGGCCTTGCCCCCGGCGTGGTGCAGATCGTAACCGGCGACGCGCGCGATGCCCGCAGTCGGCTTGAGCAGCCCGCAGAGCATTTTGAAGGTGGTCGATTTGCCGGCCCCATTGGGGCCAAGCAAGCCAAAGATTTCGCCGCGCCCGATGCGAAAGCTGATCTCTTGGGCGGCGGTAAAATCGCCGAATCGCTTTGTCAAGCGATCGGCCTCGACGAGCGTTTCCTCAGCCGAGGCGCCGCTCCGTTCCGCGCCGACCAGCGGAGATTCGTCCTTGGGCGCGCCGCCGAGCAGGTCGACAAACGCATCTTCAAAACGAGCCGGGGTCGCGACGATTTCCGCGCGCGCCGCTCCCAGGTCGTCCGCCGTGGGCGGGGGGACGCCGGCCTGCATCACCAGCCGCACGCTACGCCCTTGAATCACCCCATCGACCACATCCGCGCGGCGCAGGGCCTGCGACAGGACTTGGCGCTTGCGTTCCGCGCCGCGGACCAAAAAAGCGCGGCCGGCGGCTCGCTCGGTGAGATCTTCCGGCGGTCCGGCATACAAAATCCGGCCTTGGTCGAGCGTCATCACCTGGCGGCAGCGTTCCGCTTCGTCGAGATAAGCGGTGCTCCAGACGACCGCGATTCCTTGGTCGACCAATTCATAGACGAGCCGCCATAGTTCGCGCCGCGAGATCGGATCGACCCCCACGCTCGGCTCGTCCAAGAGCAGCAAGCGCGGCGCGCGGATCAAGGAACAGGCCAAGCCCAGCTTTTGCTTCATGCCGCCGGAGAGTTTCCCGGCCAGCCGGGCCGTGAACGGCGCCAAGCCCGTGAAATCGAGCAGCCGTCCCATCGTGCGAGTTCGCTCCGCGCCGACCACGCTTCGCAAGTCGGCATACAGCGACAGGTTTTCAGCGACGGTCAGATCTTCGTACAACCCAAATCGTTGCGGCATGTAGCTGACATCTTGCCGCAGCGCAGTCAGTTGCGTGCGGGTGTCGAAGCCGCAAGCCGTGATCTTCCCGGCGGTGGGAAGCAGCAACCCTGCGATCAGCCGCATCAAGGTCGTTTTGCCGGCGCCATCCGGACCGACCAAACCGGTGACGTGTCCGCTGCGGACCTGCGCGGAGAGCGCATCGAGCGCGACCTTGTCGCCGAAAGACTTTGTTACCCGCTCAAGTTCGACGAGGATCGATTCGCCCACGGCTCACCGGCCTTCTCCGTGCTGCGCGGAGCGGAAGCCGATCGCCGCGAGGGCCCGCTCCGCGAAACTTCTCGGCCGCGTCCCCGGCAAGGCAATGGTCGTGGTGACCGGCATTCCTTGGCGCAGGCCGCCATCGGGGTCATCGACGACGATGCGCAAACGATAGACCAAATCGGTGCGCAATTCGCGCGTTTCGACCGTTTTCGGCGTGAACTCGGCGGTCGGCGAGATAAAGCCGATATGCCCGTGATAGACTTTTTTCGCGTAGGCATCCGTGGTTACATCGACCTTCAGGCCCGGTTGCACCGATCCCAGGTCCGGTTCATCGACATAGCTGCGGATCCACACAGGCGCTGCGAGCGTGAGTGTGAAGACGACCTCGCCGGGACTGACAATGGCCCCTTTTTCGCGGGCGCGCGTGAGAATCGTGCCGTCGTTGGGCGCGATAAGCTGGCTATCCTGGTCGCGGCGTTCTTCGATTTTCAATTGCGCGTTGGCGGCGTCGAAAGCGGCTTTGCCGGCGCTGATGTCTTCGGCGCGCGGGCCGATTTCGGCCAATTTCCGCGATTCGGTCGCCGAGGCGAGCTTCGCTTGCGCCTCGAGCCAGGCGGCTTTGCGGCGGTCGATTTCTTCCACCGCAATGGCGCCGGTCCCTTGTAGCTTTTGCGCGCGAGCATAATCTTGCGAGGCGGATTCGAGCGACGCTTTTTGCGAAGCCTCGGCGGCGCGGGCTTGCTCGATCTCTTCGGGCCGCGAGCCGTTTTTTAGTTTCTCATAATTGGCGGCCGCCTGATCGCGCTGGGCGCGCGACAGTTGCAAATCATCGTGGAAGTACGTTTTGTCGAGCGTTGCTAGCACCTGTCCCGCCTTCACGGCGTCTCCTTCGTCGACCTCCAGCGTTTCAATCCGGCCGCCCACTTTGAAGGCCAGATTGACTTGGCGAACGTCGACATTGCCGGGCAAGACCAAGGAGTTGGCGATTTCGGCCGGAGTTTGGAAATAGCGCCAAGCAAACAGGCCCCCCAACGCCAGCACGACCGCGCAGAAAATCAGGCGGCGGATGGGTTTACGCCGCGACGCGGCGGCCAGGGGCTCCCGCGGCTTTGGCGCGGCGGGCACACGAGCGGCCGCGCCGCTGAGTGGCTTATCCGGAAGCGGCTCCGCAGAGCGGTCGGCCATATCCGCGGAGCGGTCGGACGAATCGCCCCGTTGGTCGCGAGCCTTCGCAGAGCCTTTGTCGAGCGCCGTCAGCGAACGTGTTGGGATGGCTTGGTCCATAGGAGCAATAAGGCTTGCAAAAGCTGTCCCATGAAGGGTGGGTTTTTCAGCTTTCTCAAAATCGCACACCAAACTAAACTGAACGGTTTAGTTTCACGATATTGACTATATCGGATTATTGTAATACATTCAATAGTAACTAAACGGTTTAGTTTATTTAGAATTGTCCCTTCCGGAATTCGAGAATGGCCGACGACCCCTCTGAAACGACCAAAGCGGCCCAAATCCTCGCCGGAGCGCGAGCCGCCTTTGTCGAATTGGGCTATGAAGGGACCAGCGTCGAAGAAATTGCGCGCCGAGCCGGCGTCTCCAAAGCGACGCTCTACAGCCACTTTACCGATAAGCGAGCGATTTTTAGCGCCTTTATCCGGCATGTTTGCCAGCAGCAGGTCTCTCGGCTCATTCGCTTCGATCAAGCTGAGGAAACCGCGGCCGCCGCGCTAGGCCGCATTGCCCGCGACTACATCGAGTTTCTGCTCTCTCCCTTCGCGATGAGCATGTTCCGGCTAATTGTCGCCGAGGTGCAGCGCTTTCCTGAGATTGGCCGCGAGTTTCTCGAAACGGGGCCTGATCAGGCGATGCGCCGCTTGGCGCAACTGCTGGCGGCGGCCGATGCGCGCGGCGAGTTGCAAATCCCTGACGCGTACGTTGCCGCGCATCAATTCGCGGCGCTTTGTCGCGGCGATTTGTTTTTCCGCTGGTTGCTCCGCGCGAAGACAGAGGTGACGCCCGCGGAAATCGCGGAAGCGGCGCAGACGGCGACCACGGCGTTTCTGAATGCATACCGCCGCACAAGCGAAACCGTTTCGCCCGCCGCGCAAACGGAAGTCCAGCGGGACACGTCTCAGGGCGAAACTTAGTTCTTGAATTCCACTTCGCCCCAGGCGGCCGGGGTCATTTCAAGTTCGAGCACTTCGTCGCTGACGAGCCCGGTGCTCTGGTTGGACCAATAAGTCCGCAACACCGTGCGGCGGCCCGCTCGATCTCCATGCGTGACGCCGACGTCGGCGCGAATCGTCAAGCCATCATGCGGCTTCAATTCCAGCGACTTGAGCGGCAGCGCCGCTTCCACGGTGTAGCGCTTATTGACCGCGTCCACCTTGACCTCAACCCGCGCGTCTTTCAAGGCGACGACGCTGTCCATTTGATAATCTTTCACGACGCCGGAGTTGAACGTCATGGGATGTTTGTCCTTGGCCTCCTTGCGATAGGCCATTACGGTCGGATGGCCTTTGAAATTGCCGATCGAAATGCGGACATCGCCCAGCGTCGCGTGCTGGCGCCCAGCGGGAGCGGCCGGGTTCGAGCCGAACTGCAGATCGACCGTGTCGCCGCGGGTATACATGACCTCGGGCGCGTCGGCGCCATTCACCCAGGGGGTTGAATCTTTCACTTGAAAGCCGAGATAGAGGTTTTGGTCGTCCCACGCGAGGGCGGTCTGACAGGCGGTGGCGTTCTCTTTTTCGTAGGTCACGCGTTCGCTCGCGGCAAAGTCGTGCGCCAAGTCGCCCGTAAAGGAGGGCGTTCCTCGTTTGGCGATGAGCTGCTTCACTTTGCTCGCCTCTTGCAAATAGCGGCTGCGGAAAGCGACCGCCTGCTCAGCATCCGCGGCCGAGAGCGCGACCTTGCCGGTCCCGATCGAGCGAATGCTCTTCAGGCCCGTCAAATCGGCGTTCCAAAAACTGATGTGGCCGGCCTGGACCGAGATGGAGCCGTTCTTGTTTTGCGTAATGGAGCCGCCGAATGATTCCTCGCCTGCCCCCGGTGGACACGTATCCAAGCTGACGCCGGGAGTCGCTTGGTCGGGATAGGCGACCTTGGTGGGGTCGCTTTCAAACAAATGCGTCAGATAGAATCCGCGCTCGGTGAGGATGTGCCACTCGCCTTTGTTGGTGGGCAAGAACCAGATGTCGCCGACGGGCGAAGGCAACTTGGCGGCGCCGCAGATGTCGTAGCCGCCGCGAATCATCCCAACCTGCACGCCCGGTGCGCGGTGCGAGCCGTGCACGCCGGTAAAGTTGCTGGGATAGCTCCAGGCTTTTTTGCCAGTCGCGATTTCGTAGCAATCCACCGTGGCATGATCTTCGCCGTAGGCGGCGTTCCATAGCATGTATTTGCCGTCGGCGGAGCCCAGTCCGCGCTGCGCCCCCATCCCGCCGCGAATCCGCGCGTCGCTCGGGGCGGGCAACTTCACCGCTTTGGCCAGATCGTATTGCGGCGCGCCGCACGCCGTCCAGCCGGTCACTTTGACCTGATACATCGAGCCATAGAACGATAGATCCTGGGTCATCGACATGTACCAACCGGCGAACCAGCCTCCCAGCTCAAGATCGTAGGTCTTGACCTCGTCCGGCTGTTCTTGGCCATCGTCGTTGGCGTCGGACCAGACGATCACCTGCTTGGTTTTCTTGCCGCTGGTCGAGGATTCTTCGCGCAAGGTCGATCGCAGTTTGTAGTTCGCATCGCCCAGCCGTTCAAAGATATAGATCGGAAAGGGCGGATGCAAAAAGCCGGGGGTCACGGCGAGATAGAGCCGGCCGTTCGGCCCGAACCCAAATCGCGAACTGCCCATTCCCTGCCGCGTGATCGTGCCGAGGCACGTCGAGTTACCGGTCTTCGGATCGAGCCGCCATTCGCAGCCTTGGCCGACCATCAAGTTCGAGTCGACCGGGTTAACGCAGGCGCCTGTCGCGCCATACGAGGCGGCGCCGAAGAATTCGCGTTGAAACTCGCCCGTTTGCGTATTCCACACGCTGACCCGTTTCGGCGTGCCATCGTCCTCGGCGACCCACAGCGAACCTTTTCCATCGACAGAAATGGCGCCGATCTGATACATGCCATCCGGAGTCCAGCGGCCTTGCAAGGCGCGTCCCTCTTTGCGGCCAATCGCCCGAATCAGCTTGGCATCGGTGCCATACATGGCCACGAAATGGTGGCTGCCGCGGATTCCGGCGTATAAATTGCCCGAAGGATCGAGCGCCAACGCGGAAATCCAGTCGGGCGAATCCAGTGCCGGCGTGAGATACGTTTTGGAGGCGCCGGATTCGGCGTTCACGCGGAGAATGCTTTTCTCCGAGACGACAAAAAACTCTTTGTCGTCGGCCGCCGCGATCGCCGCCGCCCGCGGGATCGTCAGCCGCTTGAGGACTTTGCCGGTCTTAGAATCGACTATGAGCACGGTGTCCCGGCCGCTAAAGGTGACGTAGACGTTGCCGCCGGCGGCCGCCAATCCCGACGGTTGTTCGGGGGGAGTTTTGTCGTCGGGCCAAAGCTCGCCCATCGTCAGATCGGTGCTCTTGAGCGACGACCATTCGGTATAGTTGCCGGAGCGAGCGTCGACGCGATAGATGGCCCGCTTCGCATAGGCGTTAATCGTATTGACGGCGTACACGGTTTTGCCATCGGTGGCGACTGGCGCCGCGCTGGCGATGCCGCCGCGGATGTTTTTCCAGAGGATTTTTCCCGAGAGATCGCTCGCCAGCAGAGGCTTGTCTCCTTCGCCTCCTCCCCAACCCAAGAAGACGCGATCGCCATGTGCGGCGCAGCCTTGCGGGTTGCCATGATCGGCTCCCCAGCCGATCCACGGAGCCGGTCCGCTGTTGGCAGCCCAGCCGCGCAGTTGCAGCCCAATGCCGGTGTGAAAAATCGCTTCCCACGTATAGTCGCCCGCCGGCAGCGGATTGCCAGGCTTGTGCACCGACATCGTGGTCAGGCCGTCCCAGAGAATTTCGTGCTCGCCTTTGGTCAAGAAGTTGGCATTCAACAATTGCCGCGCGACCGAACCGTCAGGGGCGAAAATGTTCAAGGAGACAAAGCCGTCTTCGGGCAAGTTGAGGCGGATCGGCTTGAAGCCGTCCGGCAGCTTGCTCTTGATCAGCCCGGTCCAATCGACGGCGAGTTGATCGTGCTCGCTGCGGACGGGAAACTCGCGCCCGTCGGACAGCCGAACCGCGGCCGGCTTGACGGCTCCGCGGGCTTCGAGCGTGCCGAATCCCCAGCAGCCGTTGCCTTGAAACGTGAAGACGCGGTCGACGGCGACGCCGACTTTGAAAATGTCCTTGATCGTGAGTCGGCCGCCGGTTCCCACAGTGAAGTTAGGCTCCAAGGTCAGCAAAATTCGGCTGCCGGGTTTCATCTCCACTCCCGGCTTGGTCAAGAGCCGCCAAGGAATCGCGATTTCTTGCGTATAGCCTTTGTGGCCGGGCCACTCGGTAAACGCTTGCTTGGCCCCTTCGGTCTTGGCGTCTTTCAGTCCCCCTTCGTTGAAGTGGCGGCCATAGCTGACGTCGATCACGTCCACGCCATCGCGATCGCGCCAGCAAGTCAGGTGCGAGGTGCGGGCCGTGGCGGCGTCGTTCGCATGCGGGTCGGTCGAAGTCACGTCGGCCGCGGTCACGTCCGGCGCCGTCACCACGCGAACCTGCAAACAGTCGCCATTGAAACCATAGTCGCCTTTCGTGCTGCCATGGTTGTTCATGGGCGTCGGATCGATCCAGCGCACGAGGAAATAGAGATTGTCGTGGTCGTACATCGCGTAGAACCAGAGCGCGTATTGGCTCGCCGCATTCTCCACGTCGCCACAGGCGAAGATCCCGCCGCTGAGATCCCAATCGTCGGTTTGGGCGTCGATTTTCATTTTGCCAGGCGCCGGCAAAATCCGCACGCCGAGATTTTCCGTCTCGGTCGCAGAGCCAATCGTGGGTCCAGCCGCGATGACACCTAGCAAAGCAACGACGATCAACAAGCAGCGGAGACGCGGAACGAACATCAATAGACCCTTGTTGCCTGAAGGAAGAAGCGCGATTGGGAGGAGGGATTTTTGGGCGGGGTTAAGCGGGCGGGAGCTGTGGCGCGATTTGGCGGACTGTTACTTCGGCGCCGCGCCCTTGTCCGATGAGACAATGGCGACCGGCGCGGCGAGGCGAACTTCCGGCTTGGCGCCGGCGACGCAGACGCTTTCCAGCCGCAGTTGTTCGCCGGCTTGCAGCAGCGGCTTGATTTCCAAAGTGTGTTCCACCGAATCGTCCAAGCCTTCGGCAAGCACGTTCACCAGATAAGCATTGCCATTGACCCGTTTGGCGAATTGTCCGGCGTCAAATTGAGAGTGGGCGGCTCCTTTTTCTCCTTTGCCGGCGCCGCCATTGTGTTCGAGCGGCTTGCCATCGAGGAGAACAGCGTAGTTGCCCGACTTCGTGGTCGATTCGCCCAGCAGCAGCGCCATGCTGCCGCGGAACACGAGCCGCAAGGGGGCGGCGCCGCCGGCTGGCGCGGCGGCTCCCGCGGCGCAGACTTCATCATCGAGCCAGCGCGACATGAGCATGTCAAAAAAAGCCGAAACAACTAGCGGCTTGGTTTTTTGCCATCCGCTGGGCAGATGATCCAATTCGGCCAGCGATGCCCGCCGGACCTGCAGATAGGTGCTGGCGTGCAACATTTGGGGCGGCGCCACGCAGGCGCGTTTTTCTTGGATCGCGGTTTGCAAGGCGCTCCAAGCTGCATCCGCAAAGAGCTGGTAGCCGAGGTCGCCCGGATGGACGCCATCGTGCGGCCAGAGGACGTCGAGCTTGGCCTCGCCCGCCTTGACGCGTCGCTGCGCCAGCTCGATCGCATCGCCGACCGCCGTGTGATAGGCCTTGGCGATTTCGAGATGCGCATCGCGCCGCAAGAAACCTTTCAGGCTGCCGCGTTCGACATCGCCCTTGAAGGGCAAGATCACTTGCACGACCGGCGCATGCGCTTCGGTGATGATCCGCCGCACAATCGCTTCGTACGAGGCCAAGGTTTCGGGCGAGGCGCTGTAGATGTCGTCGTTCGCGGAAAAGTCCAAGAAGACGAGGTCAGGCTGATGTCGGAGCACGTCGCGATCGAGCCGAAAGGCCCCCAACTGCGAATTGGTGCCGCCGATCGCCGCGTCAAAGAATTTGAAGTGGGCCGCTGGATAAGCGGCCTCCAACCGCTGCGCCACCACCGCTCGATAAGACGTTTGCTGCGGATCGCTCGCATTCGCGCCCCAAGTGAGAGACGCACCAAAAAAAACGACGTTCAATCGGTCGCCCGACCGCGCTTGCTGATCGAAATGAGCAAAGCTGGCCTGCGCCAGCAACTGCCGCGGCGTCCAAGCCAGCAAGGCCGCTACCGCGCCCATGGCGGCAAGCGATTTCCAAAAACACAAAGCACGCAGGTTTCTCAAGTGATGAATTCTCATGCCAATATTGTAACGAGCGGAAAAACGGAGGAATGCAGCGGAGGGAGAGGGGCGGGAGCGGCAAGCAAGGAATGTTCGCGGATCGGCCGCGCAGCGAAAGACCAGGCTGCGCCCTGATCGTCCGGCCGAGGCAAGTCCTTGGCAAGCGATCAACTCGCACGCCAAGCAGGAATGGCCATTTGGATCGGCCACGGCCGGCCAACCGCAAGGGCCAGGTTCGGCGAACCGCAGCGAGAACTGTCCCCCGACGGCCAAAAACGGGTTGCAGCGCCCAGCCAGCTTGGTCCGCAGATTGGGGCGGCGAGGCCAACTCGGGTCAGAGCAAACAGCGTCCGAAAACCGGCGGAACATAACTAAAATGTCATTTCACCGCTCGATTTAGCCAGAAAATCCGCTGAAAAATCGCGAATAGGCAGAATAATCGGAATGGCAACCCGCCAGGCCGCCAACGGCATCCCGCAGCCGTAGACGAGCAAATCCAGGCAGGATAAAGCTCGACCAAGCGAGTGGTTCTATCGCTTTCTCCGCGACCGTCCACGGCCGGGTCGAGCGGATTGCAAGCCGAATAGCCCCAGCAGCCCCAATCCCGCGAGGACGAGCGTCGAGGGTTCCGGCAGCGGCGCGTTGTGACCGTTCTGGCCATTGAAGGCGTTCACGATCGCCGCAATGTCGTTGCCATCGACTTGGCCGCTGTAGTTCGCGTCGCCATTGGCCCAACCACCCAAGTGGAGGTTAAAGCCATTCACGGCCGCCGCGATCTCGTTGCCGTCCACCTTGCCGTCCAGGTTCAAGTCGCCGAAGAACGTGTACTTCACCAAGGTGGCGTTGGCGTCGATCGACACATTATCGAACGTCGACAAGCCATTCGTGTTGTTGATCACGCCCAGGCCGGTGATCGTGTCGCCGCTGCTGGTCATCAGGCCATTGTCCGACTGGCCCGCGCGGGCCATATCGGCGACGCTGGCCAGCGTGGCGGTGGCAGTCCCCGCATCGGCGCTGTTGATGATCAGATCGTTGTTCTTCAGATCGACCGTGCCGTAGTAGGCGCGGCTGCCGAGCGCCGCGCCATCATTGTCGATCGACAACGAATTCAGGACGCTGACTTGGTTCGGATCGCCAGCGGAGTTGGTGCCGCTGGCGGCGACCGTCGCCTTGGCGGTCGTATGCGTGCTGTCGCCATGAACCGTCAAGCTGCCTTGCACGAATTGATCAGCGGTCAATTCCGCATTCGCGCCGAGGATCACATTGCCCGTGCCCGTGATATTGCCCGCTTTTTGAGCCGTGCCTGTTGCGAGGAGCGTGCCGCTGTTGCGGATTGCGACGTGCTCGACGCCGTCGCTCGTGCTGCTGGCATGGCCGGCCAATTCGACGGAGGCGGCGGCGCTGATTTCGAGGATTGCACCAGCCGCATGCAGGCCAGGGCTGTTCGTTTCAAAGCGCACGGCTCCTGCTTCGACCGCAATGGTCTGGCCGTTCCAGTCTTGCTGGCCGCTGAGGATTAAGACTTGTCCGCCTGCCGAGAGATTCATGATCGTCGCGCTGTTTGCATAGCGGACTGCTGCGGCAATCGTCTGATCGTTAGCATTGGTGCTTTGCGCCGAAATTCGCCCGCGGTTCGTTCCGCCGTCGAGGACAATCGTCCCGTTTTGCAGGATGTAGCTGGCCGGATTTGTATGCGTGTCGAAGTCGATGCGAGCCACGGTCCAACTTACGCCGCCGAGATCGACCGCGGCGCTGTGGGCCAATCCGTCCCAGAACAGGGCGACTTCGCCCGCCGAGTTCGGGGCGGCGCCAGCAGTCCAGTTGGCGGCGAGCGACCAGGCGCCCCCGGCCGGGCCGCGCCATTGATTCGCATTTGGGACGACCAGCATTTGGCCAGGCACCTGCAGCGGAGCGTTCGGATCGCCGCCGGTGGTGAATTCTCCCAACGCGTGGCCGCTGGTATCGAATCGATAAATGCCTTGGCCGTTTGTTTCGACAACAAGCAGCGTGCCGTCGCTGGCGAACTGCAAGCTCGAGGGGAAAGAGCCGCTGCCATCAACGCCGTTTCCGGTTGAGAAACGGCCGAGAAAAGCGCCGGTCGGGCTGAATTCCACAATTGCCTGGCCCAGCAGCGCCGCGACATACAGATTTCCGCTCGCGTCAAACACCATTCCCGCCGGTCCGACTAACCCGTTGGTGCTGTTAAACGCAGCAAACGTATCGATATAAGCGCCCGGCTGCGCGCCGTTGGGACCTTG
>DASRSE010000098.1:0-12530 GCA_035656655.1 Pirellulales bacterium | reverse complement strand
ACTTTTGATCGCCGCTTTATTTCGATTGGAACGACTGTGTCGATTGCCCAAGAAAGGCGCGGCTGCGTTTTGGGCTGATCCCCCCCTTAAATTTTTGACTTTGAATTCGAGAAGCGTAATCTCCAATAGGCGAAAATTGATCTTTGTGAGTGAGCGAATAGGACCGGGTTTTCCGCAGGATCGTAGCCGTGACTACGACCGGAAGAGAGAATCCGCGCGAGGAGTTTTCAAACCATGGACATGACGATTCTCTTGACCTTCGGCCTCGTTTTCGCGGCTGCGGAACTGGCGCTGGGCACCATGATCGGCTGGTGGATTCGCGGCAAACGCGACATCACCCAGGTGGCCGCTCAGAGCCAAGCCGCCGACGAGCAGACGACGCGGGCACGCAAGGCATTGGACAATTTGAATCGGCTCGCGGCCAGCGTTGCCGCCAATGTCGGCGAGCATAATACTCAGGTCCAAGCAATCAGTTCGGAATTGACGGTCACGCCAGATCGCGGCAAACCGGACGAGTCGTTGGTGCTGGCCAATGTCGCCAAGTTGCTGGAAGCGAACGAAAGACTGCAAGCGGAATTGCGCTCTGCGGAAAACAAATTAAACGAACAAGCCCACGAACTTGAAGCGCGGTCGGCCGATGCTTTGACCGATGCCTTGACGGGAAGAGCCAACCGGCGCGCTTTCGACAACGAAATTGAACGGCGCATTTTGGAATGGAATCGGAAGCAGACGCCGGTCACCTTGTTCATGATCGACGTGGACCATTTCAAGAAATTCAACGACACCCATGGCCACCAAGCCGGCGACGAGGTGCTGCGCGGCGTTGGCCAGTCGTTGTTCAAGTCGATGCGCGACATGGATCTGGTCGCGCGTTACGGCGGCGAGGAGTTTGCCGTCGTGATGCCGGCGACGATCATGGATCAAGCCAAGCCAGCCGTCGAGCGGGCGCGCGTGGCCGTGGAAAAGGCCTTGTTTGATTTTGAAGGAAAGCAATTGCAGGTCACGATCAGCGGCGGCATCGCCCAATCGCAACTGGGCGATGCGCCTGCCAACTTGCTGAAGCGGGCCGATGAAGCGCTCTATGCCGCCAAGAAAGCCGGCCGCAATCGGTCGTTTCTCCATACGGGCGAGCAAGCGCTCCCGCTGGTCCTCGATGCCAGGCCGAGTCTGAATCAGGCCGCCGGCGCTAAGGAGAATCCGCGCGCCGTGCTGCCCGGCAAGCAACCGGCGGATCCGTCGAAGCCCAGTGCGACCATTCCGACCGCCACGCTGCCGACGGCGAAAACGTCCCCCAAAGCTGACGCCGCCGCCGAGAAAGAGAAAACCGACAAAGCATCCGCCGGCGAAACGGACCCGCAAACGGGCGTTGCCAGCCGGGCAGTCTTTAACCTCGACATGCGGCGGCGAGTCGCGGAATCCAAACGCTATTCGTCTCCCCTTTCGTCCATGTTGGTCACGATCGATCAGTTCGCGAAATTCGTCGAAATCAACGGCGAGGCGATGGCCAACCTCGTGCTCCGCACCGTGGCCCAATTCTTGTCGGCCGCCGTCCGCGAAATGGACACGGTCGCGCGGTTTGGCGAAGACTCGTTCGCGATCTTGTTGCCCGGCACGAAACTGACCGGCGCGGCCGCGATCGCCGAGCGTTTGCGGCAATCGATCAGCCTGCATGCGCTTAAATCGGCCACGGGCGATTTACAACTCACAGTCAGCGTGGGCGTGGTCGAAGTGGAAGAAGGCGATGAGCCTGAGACCCTGTCGCAACGGACGGTTGCCGCCACGGCACTGGCCATCCGGCTTGGTTGCAATCGGACCTGCATCAATCGCGCAGGCGAATCGCTCGAGCTCGACGCGCTGGCGGCGAACTAGAAGACGCCGAAAAACAGCTTTGGTGCGTCCGTTTTCTCGGGCCGGCCATGGTTGGCGCAAAAAAAAGGCTCCCGGAAACGCCGGGTCCCAGGGGGGCAAAGGACTCCTACGTTTTCCGGGAGCGATTGGACGCTGGCCCGATGTTGTGCTGACGCTCTGGCGCCGTCGAACGGTTCAGGCCGATCGACTCGGTCGCAATTCAGCGCTTCTCATGCTAGAGGCGCCGCAGCGCTCTCCACTCGGGGTCGCTTTCAAACTAATCAAACTTGAGAGTGCCTTCGCACTCGTGATTCGAAGCGGACGGTTGGCTTCCTTGCCAACCGCGTCGCCCCGTGGCCCGCGGAAAAAACGGTCGTCGCCGCGTTCTCCCTGTGCAGGCCCATCCACGCGGATAGTCGGTCGTTGTACGGTCGCGGTCAAGATTCCGGAATCTTGCCGCGGCGCTTGGTGCAGCCCTGTCGGGCCGCCAGCGGTTCGCGGTGAAACGAATGGTGTTCCAACCGTGAGGCGGGGAGAATAGGTGAATTCAAATCGCCGGTCAAGGCCGGTTTTTCTCCGCCACGGCAGAAATTTTCAGTCGCTCCAGAACGCGAGCAGGAGCCCTGCGGCAGCCCCCTCAATCTGCCGCCGGGCGCGTTGGCCAGGCTCGTGCTAAGTCGCCTCGCATGCCGCGTTTTGCGCCGCGATTGCGCTGCATGGAACCTCCTCGAAATCTCGCGCTGCGAGGCCGCCGAGCCGCCGCGTTGTTGTCGCCCGGCTCAAGGGCTATAATGCGTCGCTTGCTATGCAGGCCGGTCGTGGTCAAGGCGGCGCGTCGCTGCAAACGGCCGGTCGCGGATTACGGAGCGGCCGCTTGACTTTGCGCGTTGGCATCGGACATGACACTCATCGCCTGGGGCCGGGCGAGTGCTTGAGAATTGGCGGGATCGATATTCCGCACGATCGGCAGGCGCTGGGCCACAGCGACGCGGACGTGCTGCTCCACGCGCTCACCGATGCGATTTTAGGCGCGGTGGCGGCGGGCGACATTGGCGAGCTGTTTCCCGACACCGACCCTGACAATCGCGGCCGCGACTCCGCCGATTTTTTGCAGGCAGCGCGCGAACGGGCCGCGGCGGCCGGTTATGCGATTGTCAACGTGGATTGCATCTTGTTCGTTCAGAAGCCAAAATTGTCGCCTTACAAGCAGCGCATCGCCCGCCGGCTGGCCGAACTGCTCGGCGTGTCGGCCGAGCAGGTGAATATCAAAGCCAAGACGGGCGAAGGCGTGGACGCCGTCGGCCGCGAAGAAGCCATTTCCGCCCAATGCGTCGTCCTCCTCGAAAAACCCTGAAGCCGCGGCCAATGGCGGCTTGCTCGCCCGCGTGGCTCGCTCCTGCTCATTCAAATACTTTCTTCGCTTGATTCTCCGATGACCACGACTTCTGCCCCTGCCCCAATCCGAGTTTACAACACGCTCTCCAAGACGAAGGAGCCGCTGGTTCCCGTCCAGCCGGGCAAGATCGGCATCTACCTATGCGGGCCGACCGTCTATAAGCCGAGCCATATTGGCCACATGGTCGGACCGGTGATTTTCGATGCCATCAAGCGGTATCTCCGCTACAGCGGCTATCAAGTGACGTGGGTCGTCAACGTGACCGATGTCGATGACAAGCTGATCGCCGAGTCGAAGGTTCGCGGCCTGACGATGGCGCAACTCGCCGAGGAGATGACCGCCGACTATCGCAAAAACCTCGATGCCATGGGGGTCGATACGATCGACCATTTTCCGAAGGCGACAGAAAATATCGACGAGATCATCAAGCTAACCCAAGCCCTGATTGACAAAGGTTTCGCTTACGCCTCGGACGGAGACGTCTATTTCGACGTGCTCAAAGACTCCGAATACGGCAAGCTCAGCAACCGGAGCGTCGAAAGCATGCAGGGCGAAGGGGGCAGCACCGCCGAGCGCAAACGGTCGGCCGCCGATTTCGCCCTCTGGAAAAGCGCCAAGCCGGGCGAGCCGAGTTGGCCGAGCCCGTGGGGGCCGGGGCGGCCCGGCTGGCACATCGAGTGCTCGGCCATGAGCCGCCGGCTGCTCGGAGAAACGTTTGACATTCACGGCGGCGGGCTGGACTTGGTCTTTCCGCACCATGAAAACGAAATCGCCCAAAGCGAATGTTGCCATGGCAAGCCGCAAGCCAAATACTGGCTTCATAATGGCCTGATGCAAGCGGCAGATGAGGTCGGCAAAGTCGGCGGCCGCGCCACGCGCGAGGCGGCGGCCGGCGATTTTGACTCGCAGTCGGCCGGTAAAATCAGCAAGTCGAAAGGAGCCGGCCCTTTCCGCGACCTGTTGCAAGAAGTGCAAGCTGAAGCGATCCGCTTTTTCTTGCTCGCAACGCACTATCGCAGCCCCATCTACTTCAGCCTCGAAGAACTCCGCAAAAACGAAGCCCATTTAGAGAAGTTTCAGCAATTCTTTCGCCGCTACGAGCGAGTCACTGGCGAATCTTTCTATCAACTCGCCGCGGCGGAAAACCGCTCCCAAGGCGCGTTCGATTCGGGTAGTGATGCGACGCTGAAAGAAATCCAGACGCTGCGCGAACGGTTTTTGAATTCAATGGACGACGACTTCAACTCCGGCGGCGCGGTCGGAGTCCTGTTCGAATTGCTGCGGCTCTTGAATCGCTTTGTCGAAAGCGAAAAACTGGAAGAAAGCGGCAAGACGAATGCCGCCGCGCTGGCCGTCCTGAAGCAAGGGGCCCGCACGCTCCGCGAATTGACCGGCGTACTCGGCCTATTTCGCAAACCAATCGAGCAAAAAACAGGGGCCGACGAGTCGCTCGTGCAAGGATTGATGAAGTTGCTCTTGGAAATTCGCAGCGAGGTCCGTCAGAAAAAAGATTTTGCCACCAGCGACAAAATCCGCAACGCGCTGGCGGCGCTCGGCGTCGTGGTCGAAGATCGCAAAGAAGGCGCGACCTGGTCCCTCACAAAATCTTAACACGGCCGCGTCCTGACGCCGCCCCCGCAGATCCTCTTTTTCGGATTGAATTCGGTTCTTTGGCACGCATTCTCGGAATCGATCCTGGGCTGAATATCACCGGTTACGGCGTGCTGGAAATTGCGCCCGGCGGACTGCAAATCTGCGAAGCGGGGGTCATTCGCGGCAAAAGCAAGGGCTCGCTGTCAGGCCGACTGGTGGAAATCTACGAGGGCCTGCAAGAGGTGATTGCGTCGCTCCAGCCGGACGCGGCAGCGCTCGAGCAACTCTATAGCCATTACGCGCGGCCGCGGACAGCGATTTTGATGGGGCACGCGCGCGGCGTGATCTGTCTTGCGGCGGCGCAGGCCGGTTTGCCGGTCATGCATTATAGCGCCACCCAAGTGAAGAAGATCTTGACCGGCAATGGCCGTGCCCCCAAACCGCAAGTCCAGCAAGCGATTCAGCGCGAGTTGAAGCTGGCGACGCTGCCGGAACCGGCCGACGTAGCCGACGCCCTGGCGATTGCTCTCTGCCATTATTATTTAACCCGGACTCGCGCCCGCTTGTAAGTCGCCGGCGCAGTCCTCGCCCTGTTTCTCCTCCTTGAAGTTGCCAACGTGATTACAAAAATTTCGGGCCAATTGGTCCGCTTGGGAAACGATTCGCTAACCTTGGGTGTCGGCGCGTTCGAGTATGAAGTGCTGATTCCGGAGTTCGCGCGCCGGCGGCTTCAATCGGAGGTCGGCCAGGAGATCAGCCTCCATACGATCGAATATCTGGAAGGCAACCCGATGCAAGGACGCCTCACGCCGCGGCTGATCGGCTTCTTGACCGAGGTTGAACTGGAATTCTTCGACTTGATCTGTTCGGTCGATGGCGTGGGAGTCAAAAAGGCGCTCCGCGCGATGGTTCGTCCGGTCCGCGAGGTGGCCACCGCGATCGAGGACCAGGACACCAAGGCGCTGTCGGCGCTGCCCGGCGTCGGGCCCGCGACCGCCGAGCGGATCGTCGCCAAACTGCGCCGCAAGATGCCGAAGTTCGCGCTCCTGGTCGCCCGCGACGACGTTTCGGAAACGATAGTCGAGCACGACGTGGCGCGCGAAGCGTATGACGCGCTGCGTCAACTCGGACATAGCGAAAGCGAATCGCGCCGGCTGCTCGAGGCGGTTCTCAATACGAAGAAGAAATTCAAGGACGTTTCCGAGGTGCTGCTCGCGGTCTACGAAAAGAGCAAGGAATAACTCAATCTCCGTCCGCCGGCGGCGCACGCTAATTCGCGCCGGTTCCATAGGAGGCTCTCACCCGCGTGTTCGCGATCGGAATTTTCCGGCCGCCGCCCATTCCGCGTACCCGTATGCGACTCGCTGCGCTAAGAAATTGACAATGGCGTGCTCGGCTGCGAAGATTCTTACCTCGATGCTGCTGAGCGCTGAAATAGGGATTCGGCCTTTCCGGAGAAATCTTATGCACGTCGGAGAAGACGACAAATGAACAAGGAAATGGTCACTTTCAACCTGCGGGACGAACGTCCAGGCCCACTTAACGTCGACCTGCTGGTGCAAAAGGGTTCGCGGTTTGTTGCCACGAGTTTTGATCGCGCTGAGATGATGCTCGTCATTCAACCCGACGGCCGATACTGTCCGCAGGTTTTTCGAATCGGTTTCAACAAGACGGACTGGAAAAAAATGTGTGAACTGAGCGCGATTTCAAGCAAGTAATTGCGGCCGATTGAGGCGAAGGCGATATTCGCAAATGCAGCGAGATTAACGAATTCGTTAAAAAGCGCACTACGGCTCGCACCAGGATGCCGTCGTTCGATCGCCCCAATTCTGAACTTCGCTGATTAAACTTGCCGCGAGCCGACAGCATGAGCGACCAGGTGTATGCCGTAAGCGGCGGCCCGATCCTGCAAACGATTTTGTATTCAAATCGAAAGGCGCAAAAATGGAACTCGGAGCGTTCTCCATCAGCTTGGCCGTCAAAGACATCGAGGCTTCGCGCAGATTTTACGAGCAATTGGGATTCAAAATATTCGGCGGCGACGCGGCGCAAAACTGGCTCATTCTGAAAAATCGGGACCATCTGATTGGCCTATTTCAAGGAATGTTTGAAAAGAACATGCTGACCTTCAACCCCGGATGGGACCAGAACGCCCAACAGCTCGCCTCGTTCTGCGACGTTCGCGAGCTACAACGCCAACTCGTCGCCCAAGGAGTCCAGCCGATTCAGGCGGCGGACGAGACCACGAAGGGGCCCGCGAGCTTTATCGTTGTGGACCCTGACGGCAACCCGATTCTAATCGATCAACACGTATAAAGGAGCGGCCTGAATCGGCCAAACATGCGATACTCAATGCGCGGGTCGGCGGTCACGGTGACGGCAATCGCGCGACAGGCGGCTTCGCGTGGCTGCTCTGGAATTCGACTGCCCGCCGCCACGTGGGCGAGGCTCGATGTTCAACTATTCTTCCGCGGGAAAGCGATAGTTCAAAACGCGCTGGCCGCCAATTCCTTTTATGGGATCAACAAGGCCTTTAGACTAGCGAGCATGGACATGCAATTTGGACGAACGAATCTATTAAGTTTGGCGATCTTAGTTCTGGACTCGCTCGCGGCGGTTGCGGCGCCCCTGCCTGCAACGTCGGAGAAGCCGGCTTGGGCCGGCGGCGAGTTTCATAACCCCGGCGTGTATTGCCAAATCGTCAATGAGCAGCGGTATGAATGGATTCCCACCCAGGACGTGACCTTCACCATTCAACCCAATGGACGCGTGCAAATCCATGCTCCGCAGACGAAGAAGTCCTTCAACGGCGCGAACGACTGTCACCGTTTCATTTACGATCATCTGCATAAGCGTTTGACTGCCGCCGATGAGGCTGCCCTGTTCGGCGACGGTCTGCAACTGCCGCCGGGCAATTATGGATTTGCGATTTTCTGGTTGAATGCGAAGAGCTACGACGAAGTTTTCCAGCGGCCTTGGGACCTGACTTGCAATCCGGAGACCTATCGAGCGAACTCGACCGACGTGGACTACGTGAATCTGTCGGTGGTTCCGCTCGTGCGCGCGGCCGTTGCCGCCACGGTGTCGCGCGAATTGACGGCGCCGCGCGAATTGAAGCTGCCGGACGATTTGCAGCGCGTATCATGGCTGCCGCACTATCAAGTGCTGCCGTATGAGTTGAAGTTGCCGCCCGATAAGGGATTCGGCGTGACACGCGTGCTGTGGGACATCCCTTTAGAGGAAGTGTACAAGAAAGTCACGCATATTCAGTATTCGTATGCGGCGCTCGATTCGGTTCCCGACAACCGCAAGTGGAAGACGAAGCAGGCGCTGGACAACTCGGGCAAGCTGGCGACGGTCGAGTGGCTCATCAAGAACCAATCGCTGGACAAGGATTTTATCACGGTCGCCGAGATGGACGAAAACTTTGGTAATCATGGGGTCGCCGATCATGCCGCGCGGGCGCAGCAAGTGTTCGCCGGAATTTATCAACGAATGCAAACCGAGCGCGGAGTCACGTCGCCGAACCAAGTGCGATTGTACGACGACTACTTTAGCGCGCTCGAAGGCTACGACAACAGCGTTTCGTTTCTCTTCAACTACGATGGGCCGCGTCTCGAAGCAGGGCTGGCTAGCGAAGCCAAGGCTCGCCAACGCATCTTCAATGGCAAGTTTGAGGACTGCTTTTATTTCTCGAAAGGCGCTTATAAATATCGCAACTGGCTCGAAGGCGGCTATCTGGATTCATACGCCCATTCGCCCGAGGGGATTCGGATTTATAACGAGATTTATAATTACGAGCGAAAGTACATGGCGGCGCCGGACCGGCGCGTCTTGAAATTTAGTTGGTCGAATGCGGAAGGGGTCAACAGCAACATGTACCGGTCCGGCACGAAGTCGCGATTGCATTTTGAGAATGGCGACATTATCCGACAAGACGTGGTCGCGTGGCCCTTCCACATGATGCTGGACGAATCCTTCTGGGGGCTGCTGTTGGGGCAAGACTTCGTGCTCTGGCATTCCAACGTCACTTTGGTTCAAGACCCGCTTACGTTTCGCGATTCTTGGGCCAGCGGCGCCGGCAAAACCCAGTGGCAGCCGACCGGCGGCAAGATCGTCGACTTCGACTCGCGCGACCCGGCCCAGCCGCAACGATATCACTCCGACCAAGGGCAATTTCCGCCGAATCCGCACGTGGGCGAAAGCGGCGCCTTTGCCGGCGCTTGGATGGTCGGACAGATCACGGCCGTCAGCGACCGAACCAGCAAAACGCTGGAGTACGCCCCGTTCCAATACACGGTCGCCGGCGGCTCCTCGCAAACAGGCTATTTCGATTCCGACAACCCGCACCATGGCGCGCTGGGCAATGCGAAGCTCAGCCGTTATGGCGTCGCCAACTATGGTCAGGCAAACATCATCAAGACGTATGAAGCCAAGAAGCCAATTTGCCTCTATGCGGCAGGCAAGGACGGCTCCGCGGCAATTTATCAAAACATTTATTGCGGGTTGACGGAGACGAATCAGGTCACCATTCAAACGCCGGCCGGAGCGAGGTCATTCCAAGTGATCGGCAATACCTTGCATGTGATCCTTTTGGATTAACGCCGGTGGAAGGATTCAACACGCTGCGTCAGCGCACGGCTGCGACCCCAAAATCAGGACGCAAGCTGGTATCGGAAGCGCCGAACGAAGCTGGGCTCAGCTCGGGGCGAGCTGGAAAAATGCCGCGATGGCATTTTTCAACCGGCGGCTGTGATCGATGTTCAACTATTCTTCCGCGGGAAAGCGATAGTTCAAAACGCGCTGGCCGCCAATTTCTTCAGCCCGCAGCCAGAGGGTCTTGCCGAGCAACTCGCGGCCGTCCTGCAGGCGATAAACTTTGGTGTCGCGGCCGCGATCTTGCTCGACCACCTGCGACACCATGCGACGCCGGTCAGGAATAAAGAGTTGACACTTGAAGCTGACCGCTTGGTCGGTTCGATTGGTGAGTTGCTGCTCGACCTCCAATTCGCCCTTTTCGTTCAAGCGCGAATGAACCTCGATATCGACGTCGCCTTGGCCAATATCGAGCGCATGATAAATGCTGAATTGATAAGGCCGGCCGGCCGAAATGTCGAAGTCGATGCGGATCTTCTGATGGCCGCTGGCCGCGTCAAACGGCAGCGCCACCTCCAGCGGCAAGGTCACCTTTTCGCCGCTGGCGGCCTTCAGCGATTGTCGGTCGAGGGTCGTGCGCCACCCCTCGGGGAGATTCAGCTTGACCGTGCCGCTGATCCCTTGCGGAAAGAAGTTTTGAAAGCTGAATGGATTGGACAGCGGCTTGCCGATCACACTGGGCATTTGCCGGCTCGCGAATGCAAACGACAGCCGCCACCGCGCGATCGGCTCGCTGAGTCCGGTGACAATCGTCGGCAACGGTCCAACCGGAATAATCTGTTGCTCGCCGTCGAGCGCCGGCTGCACGCTGCGGCCGAAGGGGTCCATCAGATGGACATTTTCGCCCAAATAGAGCGTCTCTTGCGTCGGCCGATCGTTCCAGACAACCATGATCGTTTCGCCATTGCGCGAAAAGACCTGATTCGGACTGCGCTCGGGCAATTCGAGCGTGCCCAGATATTCCGCCCCTCCCAGCGCCAGGGCCATGGTCCGCCAAGGCAAAAACAACTCGCCGGGCGTGCCGTCGGCGTTCATCAACCCACGGTCGTCGCTAAAGGGCTGCGGATTAAAAACTCCGTCCGCGTTTTGAATCTTGGCCGCGAGCATGCGCTGAATCAGATCTTGCACGCGCGCTTCGAGCGAATATTCTTGTCGCGACAGAGGCTCGAGCACGACCCAATGCTTGACCGGCCCCTTGCGTTCGCGCGGCAGATAGACTTGCAGCTCGTCGGCCGTGAGGGGCGGGTTCGCCGACAGCGACAAAAACGACCAAGGCGCCGGCGTCGCCTCCGGCACTTCGTTCAGATAACGCCAGCCAAAACCGATGTGCAATTCTTGATTGAAACGTTGCAGTTGATGCTTCAGCGCGAGAATCTTTTTCGGCAAGTCGGGATAGCCGACAAAGCTCGTATCCTGATCGCGGCCGAGTTGCCACATTCGCACCTTGAGCGACAGCCGCGTCAGCACTGGCTCCAGTGACGGATACCAAGATTGCGGGTCGTCGGCGAACACGGTCGCGGCCGACAGCGGAACGGACAGGGGTGAATCGACGGCGAGATTGGCTGCCGCGCCCGGGGCTTTTCGTTTGGGGCGGACTTTGGCGCCGCTGGTTCCCTCTTGAGCCGATTCGGCGGCCACGGTTTCGGCCGCGGAGGTTTCTCCGCCAGCCGCAACTGGAGAAGCAGTTTCTGGGGCCAGTGCGGCCGCCCCCCCGTTGGCGTCTGCGGTCGCGGAAGGTTTCGCCAGATTGGTTCCTTCCGCGTCGGGAGGCGGCTCAAGCAGCAGGCCGATGAGTTGGATTCCTTGGAAATTGAGGCGCTCGGTGAACCAGACGAGCCGGTCCGCGCGGGCTTGGTTGCGGCCGGCTGACCAGACCGGAAATTTCACGTAATGAACCCCGGCCTGCCCCAGCAACTCCGCCAGCGGAACAAGGGGCAACGGCTCGTCTCCGTCGGGGAGCGACCAGCCGAATTCGCCGGCAGTCGGACGATTGCCGGGCGGCAGCACAATCAGCGTGGTCGATCGTTCGTAGAGATTTGAGGTTTGATTCGCGATTTGGACGCGGACGCGATAGAAGCCTGTTTCTTTGATTTTGGGCTTCCAGGTGATCGCGCCGTGGAAACCGCTGGTTTCGTTTGCCTTGGAGTTGGGCCCGCGGTCGCCCAATTCGTTTTCATCAGCGATCAGTTGCAGGTCTTCCTGTTGCAACAACTCATCGCGGAGGCCATGCAGTTCAAAACGCATCGTCGGCGCTTGGTTCGGAAACCCGGTCACGCGGCAGGTGAACTCCGGCGCAACCCCGTCCGCATAGACGTGCGAGGCGCTGTTCGATTGGAGCAGCATCTGCGGGAGCCGCGACAAGCTCAGGTCGTCAAACAGCGCGGCCCCTTTCCAATCCGGGCCGGGAGAACCTTCCAACCGGGATCCGCCGGGGGGCGGCTCCAGATGCAGGCCGATCACGGCATAACGCGAATTGCGGCGTCGCGGCGTGAACGGACCAATTCGAACTTTCGTCCAATCGGGGGCGGTGACGAGCCGTGAGGTCGACAAAGTCTCGAGCAACGCATGCTTTTCGTCGTAAAACGAGAGCGTTAAAAAGGCCGCATCGTTTTTTAACTTTTCCGTCTTGATGCTGCCTTCCAAGAGGTAGCTATAGCCGGCGCTCATTTCAATTTCGGGACTGCTGAGCGCTCCGCCCCCTCCATCGAGGCCGATCCGCAAACAATGATTCGTTTTGTCCGCCGGGTCGGAAACGATTTCGATCCGGACGTAGCGCGGATAATTTGGGCCGCGCTCGCGGTTCCAGCGATCGGGCCAGCCATCAAAATTCACATCCCAATCTTCCTCGAAGCCGCAGCGAAAGAGCGAGATTGCGTCGGCGCCGCGGGCCGCCATAGGCGCAGCCAGCATGCCCGCTAGAATAGCGGACAGCAGCAACAGCGGAAAAAGTCGATTGCGGATCATCGCGCGACCAATCGCAAGCAGGTCTCGAAACCGAGGGGCGTTCAGGCATGCCGCCCACGGCGAAGGTTTGGGA
>DASRSE010000097.1:0-16643 GCA_035656655.1 Pirellulales bacterium | reverse complement strand
CGCGCTGATCTTGTGTCATTTGCCGCCGCCGCAGGCCGCCGCCGTGCTGGGCGGATTGCCTACCGAGCGCCAGTTGTCGGTCATCCGCCGCGTGGCGACGATGGGCCAGACCAACCCCGAGATCATCAAAGAGGTCGAGTCCGGGCTGGAGTCGCGGATGGCCAGCATCATGAGCCAACAGTTCGAGGCGGCGGGCGGCGTGCCGAGCGTCGCGGAGATTCTGAACGTGACCGACCGGGCGACCGAGCGCAACCTGCTGGAGAACTTGGCGCACGAGGATCCGGACCTGGTGGAAGAGATCCGCCGCTTGATGTTCGTTTTCGAGGACATCAACAAGTTCGGGCCGAAAGAAATCCAGATCGTTCTCAAAAACGTCGAAAGCTCCCAATGGGCCATGGCCCTCAAAGGCGCCAGCGAAGAACTCAAGCAAAAAATCCTCGGCAATATGTCGCAACGCGCCGCGGATATGCTCCGCGAAGAAAGCGAATATCTCGGTTCGGTCAAGCTCTCCGCGGTCGAGGCCGTTCAACAACAGATCGTCGACGTCGTCCGCCGCTTGGAAGATGCCGGCGAGATCACCGTTAATTCGGGTAAGCAAGAAGAAGAGCAGTTCATCCAGTAGACCGCGGTGATTTCGCACGGGCCGATTTCGACCGATCGCACGAGACGCCTCGGCCGTTCCAGAGCAAGCTCGCTCCGCCGTAAGTTCGCTCCGGATCGAGAGCCTCTCTTGGCAAGGCCGACAGTGGAGTGCTGGCTGGACTGCGGCGCGTCTTTTTTTGTGGGCAATATTAGCAGATTGCAAGCTGGCTATCATTTTTTCATATAATGCGGCGAATGCGCGCAAGAAGTATCGCTGCGGCCGAGTTTCTCCCCTCGTCGAAACGCCAACCGTCCGGTAGGCTGACCATTGGCACGGCCGAGAAGGAAAGACCCGTTCAAGTCGCGTCGCTGTTCCGGAACTGGTTGGAGCAGGACGGACGAAGCCGCGAACTCTTTTTCGGCCGCTATATAAGCGTGCGGGGCGCCCACTCAAGCTGTCGTACTTTGCTCGATCCCAGGCGGGACTACGCGCAGGGCGAATCGTCCGCGCGGCGACCAAGGAGGTTGTTCGATGCCTGACGCATTGGCGTTTCCAAATTTGGTGTTTCCGGCGGCAGAATTACTGGAAGCCTTGACCCATCCTCGTTCCCCGGCGGAGTCTTTGAAACCGATGATTCTCACAGACAAAGAACCGGCGGCTCCGCATGCGCGCACCAAGATCGTCGCGACGGTGGGCCCGGCTTGCCGCGCGGAAGAAAAGCTGGCCGAGTTGGTGGCGGCCGGCGTGGACGTGTTTCGTCTGAACATGGCCCACTCCTCCAAGGCCGAACATGAGGCCGTGGTCAACTCGATTCGCCGCGTGAGCGAAGCGCAAAACCGCCCGATTGGCATCCTCATCGATCTGGCCGGTCCGAAAATCCGGCTTGGTGAACTCGTCCAAGACCCGCTCACCTTGGCCGAGGGGACGCGCGTCTCGTTCGTCCGCGGACAAGTCGCCAAGACCGCAACCGAACTGACCGCGACCTATGAACCGCTGATTGACGAGCTCGCGCCGGGCAATACGGTGATGTTGGCCGACGGCACCGTCGGGCTGGTCGTCGAAGAGAAAGGCGAAAACTTCGCCCGCTGCCGCGTGGTGCAGGCCGGCTTGGTCCGCAGCCGGCAAGGGATCAATCTGCCCGGCGTCAAATTGAGCGTTCCGGCGATGAGCCAAGAAGACTTCGACGCCGCCGTGTGGGGGGCGAAGATGGGAGTCGACTTCGTCAGCTTGAGTTTTGTGCGTTCGCCAATCGAAGTGCAAAGCCTGAAGGATTTGCTCCGCGCCTATGGCTCATTGGCTCGCGTGGTTGCCAAAATCGAAAAGCAGGAGGCCCTCGATCATCTCGAGGCAATCGTGGCGGCCGCCGACGGGGTGATGGTCGCGCGCGGCGACTTGGGCGTGGAGATCGACGTGGCCCGGATGCCGATGGCGCAAAAGCGGATCATTGCGACTTGCCACAAGCATCAAAAGCCGGTCATCATCGCGACCCAAATGCTCGACAGCATGCAACACTCGCGGCGACCGACCCGCGCTGAAGTGACCGACGTCGCCAATGCGATTCTCGATGGCGGAGACGCCTGCATGCTCTCGGGCGAAACGGCGATTGGCGAATATCCGCGCGACGCGGTCGAGATGATGAATCGCGTCGCCTTGGCCACGGAAGAAATGTTCAGAGACCGCGCGGCGCTGCCGGTCCCGGCGATCTCCGCGCAAGGTTTGCATCCGATTAGTCACGCGGTGGTCTATGGCGCAGGCCGGATCGCCAGCGAATTGCACGCGAAGATGACGGTGGTGAACACGAAGAGCGGGGCGACGGCGCTGGCCCTTTCAAAACAGCGCAATTTCATTCCCACCATCGGCGTCAGCGATTCGCCCGGCACGCTCCGGCAAATGTGTCTGTATTGGGGCGTGATGCCGCTGCCCAATGCGCCGGCCAACGACGGCACCTCGCTGGTGCAACACGTGACCGAATGGGGCAAGGCCGAAGGCCGCCTCAACGACGGCGATCGGATTGTGGTCGTCACCGTCACGGCCGCCGGCGCCGGACACAACATGGTTGTCGTTCACCAAGTGGAATAGGACCGGCGTCGCGCTGGGTAAAGAACCGCCGCCAAGCGTTGGGCGCCGAGCGTCTGATGGCAAAATGCGCCGCGGCTTTTTTTAAGATCTCGTGCTCCAGTTCGGCCCGCCACAGTTCGCGGCGAGATTTTGATCTTTTCACACGGCGTTCTTCGTCTGACGCGGTTCCGTACGAAAATGCGCGCCGCAACACAAACCCCGGGCTCGCGAGGCTCCAGCCGTGCCGTGGCTGCAATTCAACAAGCGCGAGTTCCGGCGCGGGTGGCGATTGCTATTCGCCGGCCGGACGGCGGGCTAGAATAGGGATGCGCGAGAAATCGTCTGCCGCGTCTCTTCTACTTCCGTTCCGGAAGTCGCCGCCGAAATGAATCCATGAATCCGTTCTTTGTTATCTTGGCCGTTGTTGCCTTGGCATCCCAAGCTTTCTTTATCGTTTTGGCGAAATCCAAAACTGCGATGTGGCAAATTGCCGGCCTGTCTTTGCTGGCGATTGGGTTGGACCTCCTGCTTCTACCCAGCGTCGCTCTGGTCCAGCAATTCTTCTTGACCGCGGTGGCGGCATTGATCGGCGCGCTCTTGCCGTTCCGCCGCCGTCTCGCGATTACGCTTCTGCTCGCGCCCCTGCTGTTCACGTATGCACTTTTCTTCGGGTTGGCGTTGAGCATGGTTCACCGGTATCATGCCGCGGCAGCGCAATATCCGCTGGAATCGCTCGCGCCTCGGCTGGCGTATGAAGACGACGCCTCGCATCATAGCCCGACCGTGGCACACTACGCCGAAGCAGTCGAGAATCGCCTGCATGCTAAAGATAAAGATGCAGCCGTATATTGGGGACGCTACGATCAATTGCGAGAAGTTCACGAAGGGATTAGCGCCGATTTCGTCCTCAGCCTTGGCTTTGGCGTGGCACGGATGAACCCTACTCTGAGTCATCTGGACGTCCCGGATCCTGGTCCGATTCGTTTCGATTCCATCGACGACAAAACGGATGAACCTTCGGCGCAGCCGCCTTCGCTCGCTTCAACTCAGCCGCCGGGCGCGTCGCTGCTCACCGAGCGAGGTTCTCAATTGCACGATCGGGCGACGGCCGACTTTTTTGGCTACGACAAACTCGGCTTTTACCTGAACCGCCAGCACGTCGCGGGTTTTATCCCGCATCGGTTCGACACACCGCCAGGAATTCCACCCGATCATCGTGGGAATTTTGAAGTTCCGGACGCGGATTTTGTCAACTGGCGACCGAACTGGGCCATCACGCGATTGGAATTGATCGGCATGTTGAAGCATACTCCGCCGATGGCCTACCGTTCGGAATACTATCCGCGCATGGATCTACTGGAACAGGCGCCAGTCCGCGTCTTGGACGATTTCGAGCGCGCCGCAATTGACAAGCTGCGTGAAACGGAGGATCTCGTTATCGACGAGAATCATCGTCCTGTGCGTATGGTCGGTTCCTTGCGCGCCAGCGAAAAATGCATCCAGTGCCACAATGTGGCCTATGGCACGTTGCTCGGCGCATTCAGCTCCACGCTGCAACCCAGGCTGCGTTAATCGCAGCGGCAGAGCCCTGGCGCATTTCCGCCGACCGGTCGCGCCGGCGAAAAAACTCGCCGCCGCCCGGAGTTGCTCCTAGCCGGTTGCTCCACGGTTGGTATCGTGCCACAATGGCCCCTTCTCCTCGGCGCCCTCGGCTTGAACAAAATGCTGCTGACCTTGACAACGACCCATTGCCCGGCCACGGATTTGGGCTTTCTGCTGCATAAGAATCCGGCTCGCTGCCAGAGTTTTCCGCTGAGCTTCGGCAAGGCCCACGTCTTTTACCCCGAGGCGGAAACGACACGGTGCACTGCGGCCTTGTTGCTGGATGTTGACCCGGTGGCGATGGTTCGAGGTCGCAGCGGCTTTGCTCAATCTGGCTTGGCGCAATACGTGAATGATCGACCGTATGTGGCATCGTCCTTCATGAGTGTGGCGATTGCGCAGATTTTGGGACCGGCGCTGGATGGCCGTTCGAAAGAACGCCCCGAACTGGCGACAACTCCGATTCCTTTAACCGCGAAACTCGAGGTGCTGCCGTGCCGAGGCGGCGAGGCGTTCTTGTTCGAAGTGTTTCAACCGCTGGGCTACGAAGTTGAGGCCATTCGCCACGCGTTGGACGAGAAGTTCGATGAGTGGGGCGCCAGCCCCTATTATTCCGTCACGCTGACGAAGACCACGACCGTGAGCGAACTCCTCACGCATCTCTATGTGTTGATTCCTGTCTTCGACAATTTCAAACATTACTATATCGGTACGGACGAATTGGCAAAACTGCTGAAGCATGGAGAAGGGTGGCTGGCAACGCATCCGCAACGAGAGGCGATCTCCTATCGATACCTCAAACGGCAACCGAGTCTGGCGCGACAAGCAATTGCGCGACTCGCCGAACACGATGAACAGCCCGGAGAAGGGCTGGTCGAAAACAAAATCGATTCCGCGGAGGACTCGCTCGAAAAGCCGCTCAGTCTCAACGAACAGCGGCTCAACGCCGTGGCTGCGACCTTGGCGGAGTCGGGCGCGAGACGGGTGCTGGATTTAGGTTGTGGCGAAGGCAAGCTGGTTCGCGAGCTCTTAAAACAGCGGCAGTTCGACGAAATCCTGGCGATGGACGTCGCCGTCCGCGCGCTCGAAATCGCCAGCAACCGACTCCGCTTGGACGATTTGCCGCGGAGGCAGAAGGAACGAATTCATCTCATGCACGGCTCGCTCATGTACCGAGACAAGCGTTTGGCGGGATTCGACGCGGCGGCGGTTGTCGAGGTGATTGAACATTTCGATCCGTCGCGCCTCGCGGCTTTCGAGCGAGTCCTATTTGAATTCGCCAGTCCCAAGACGGTCGTGGTGACCACTCCGAACCGGGAGTACAACGTCATGTGGCCCAGCTTGCCAGCGGGACAGTTTCGCCACGCGGATCACCGCTTCGAGTGGTCGCGAGCCGAATTCCAAACGTGGGCAAAACGCGTCGCCGATCAAAATGGGTATGCCGTGCGTTTTCTCCCAATTGGTCCAGAGGACGAAACGGTCGGCGCGCCGACCCAGTTGGGATTGTTCGAGCGGACCGCGAGCCGTGTGACCATTCCGGCACCTGCCCGCGACGAATAGCCTGCTCGTACGCAACTCCATTTGGCTCTGATCCGCTGACCAACTGATTTCATGGAACTCAAGATCCCTAAACTTTCGTTCGTTGTCCTGATTGGCCCCAGCGGCGCCGGTAAGAGCACGTTCGCAAGGAAGCATTTCTCGCCAAGCGAGGTGCTCTCGTCCGATTATTGCCGAGGATTGGTCAGCGATAATGAAAATGACCAGTCCGCAACCGCCGATGCGTTTGAAGTATTGCACTATGTCGCGGCCAAGCGCCTAGCCCGCGGTCGATTGACGGTCGTCGATGCGACCAATGTTCAACCGGAAGCTCGCGCACCTTTCATTGCCTTGGCTCGCCAATTCCACTGTCTTCCGGTGGCGATTGTTTTCGATTTGCCGGAGGGAGTCTGCCAGGATCGCAACCGCAGCCGCGACGACCGCAATTTTGGTCCTCACGTTATTCGACAGCAAAAGTCGCAATTGCGTCGCTCGCTAAAGAAGCTGAAGCTAGAAGGCTTTCGGCATGTCTTCGTATTGAATAGCAGCGAGGCGGTCGACGCCGCCGCGATCGAGCGAGTTCCGTTGTGGAACGACCGAAGCAGCGACCACGGCCCATTCGATATCATCGGCGATGTTCATGGCTGCTGCGACGAATTGGAGGCGCTGCTCGAAAAACTTGGATTTGTGCGCACCTCGGCCGCCGAGAGCGACCCGCTCTGGGGCGACGCGGTCTATCAACATCCGCAAGGTCGCCAAGCGATCTTCGTCGGCGACCTAGTGGATCGCGGACCAAGAGTTCTGGATGTCGTCCGAATCGTCCGGAATATGACCAAACATGGCAGCGGATGGTGCGTGCCAGGCAATCACGACGTGAAGCTGCTCAAGAAATTGAGCGGGCGAAATGTGCAAATCGCTCATGGCTTGGCGCAATCTCTGGCGGAAATCGAGGCCTTGCCGGACGACGTGCGGGAGCCGTTTAGCCAAGCTCTGGCCGCGTTTTTAGACGGCCTTGTAAGCCACTACGTCTTCGACGACGGCAAGCTCGTTGTCGCTCATGCCGGAATGAAGCAAGCGATGCAAGGACGTGGGTCCGGCCGGGTGCGTGATTTTGCCCTCTATGGCGAAACGACCGGCGAGACCGACGAATTTGGTTTGCCCGTGCGTTACAACTGGGCCGCGGAATACCGAGGCTCGGCGCTCGTCGTTTACGGGCACACGCCGGTTCCTCAACCAGAATGGCTCAATCACACGATCAACATTGACACGGGTTGCGTGTTTGGCGGCCGGCTCACAGCGCTGCGCTATCCTGAACGAGAGCTGGTTTCCGTTCCGGCCCACCGCGCTTATTGCGAATCAACGCGCCCCTTTTTGCCGAAATCGTTGGACCTCGGATCGCTCACCGGTCAACAACAGAATGACGATCTTCTCGACGCCGAAGATGTCATCGGTAAAAGAATCATCTCCACTCGACTGCGCTCCAACATCACCATTCGAGAAGAGAACTCGGTGGCGGCGCTGGAAGCAATGAGTCGTTTTGCCGCCAATCCCAAATGGCTGATCTACTTGCCCCCCACCATGTCGCCATGTGAAACGAGCCAGCAAGAAGGCCTGCTGGAACATCCCGCCGAAGCATTTGCCTATTTTCGGTCGCAGGGCGTGCTGAAAGTGGTCTGCGAAGAGAAGCACATGGGCTCGCGCGCCGTGGTGATCGTCTGCCGAGACGAACAGTCGGCCCGCGATCGGTTCGGCGTTCAGGGCGAGTCGGGAATTGTGTATACCCGCACAGGCCGGCGGTTTTTTTCAGATGAGGACTTGGAGCGGCGGTTCTTGGACCGCCTGCGAGGGGCACTCGAGGCGAGCGGATTTTGGACTGATTTCGACACCGCTTGGGCGTGCCTCGATTGTGAATTGATGCCCTGGTCGGCCAAAGCCCAAGAACTGCTCCGATCACAATATGCCGCCGTGGGCGCGGCGGGCAAGGCCTCTTTACCGCCGGTCGTAGCCGCCTTGCAACAAACGACTGAAAGACTTGCCGCGCAAACCGAAGGGGCGAGCTCAATCTATTCATCGGATATCGGCGAACTCTTGCAGAGTTTTAAGAATCGCCGCCAAACGATGGAACAGTTCGTTCGCGCGTATCGCCAGTATTGCTGGTCGATCGATTCGTTGGACGATCTAAAACTGGCGCCGTTTCATATTTTGGCCACTGAGGGCAAAACGCATGTGGATCGAGATCACGTCTGGCACATGGAGACGTTGAAAGCGCTTGCTCAGCATGATTCCATTCTTGCGGAGACTCCCTTCTTGGTGGTGGACCTCGCGGACAGCGCGAGCGAAGTCAAGGGAATTGAATGGTGGCTGGAAATGACCGACCGAGGCGGCGAAGGAATGGTCGTCAAGCCCTATGCCTTTGTCGAACAAAATGCGAAAGGGATCATTCAACCGGCGGTAAAATGCCGAGGCCAAGAGTACCTGCGGATCATCTATGGCCCGGACTATACCTTTCCGCACCACCTCTCGCGGCTCCGAAATCGGGGGCTCGGCGCCAAGCGAGCGCTGGCCTTGAGGGAATTTGCCCTGGGCATTGAGGGGCTCGAGCGCTTTGTGCGGCGCGAGCCGCTGCGCAAAGTGCATGAATGCGTGTTTGGCGTGCTGGCCCTGGAAAGCGAACCGGTTGACCCAAGACTGTAGGGGCCGAACCGTCTCGACCGCAATGGCGAGCGGAAATCAAACGGGCGACGGCAGAACCGGCAATGGGCGATTGGTCCGCTCGAGCGGATCGAGAGCGTTGCGAATCGATATCGCGCCCAGTACGCTCAGCGCCAAACCGAGCACGAGCGTGATGCCCATCAAAACATAGTGAGCGGCGGGGCGCGGACCATGATCGACCAGCCGCGCGCGCCAGAGCAGGGTCCACCCGAAGGTCTGCGTGGTTTCGATGATCAGCGTGCTCACCATTACCGCCAGCCCGCTCAGCGTGACCAAAATAGCAGGCCACAGCGATCCCCGCGACGAAGTCGCAATCAGAATTAAGAGCAAGAGTAGAAACAAAGGCGAATTGATCAGTTGCCAATCGAGAAACAGCACTCCCTCGTAGTACTGCGGGCCGAGGTCTGCCAACTCCAGATGCAAAGGCTGGCCGTCGCGAATTCCTTCGATAAGCAGTTTATCGCTCGCCTGCACGTCGGCCATCTGCGCGCGAAACGAATCGACGCTGACTGGCCGTCCGCCAAATTTCACGATGCGATCGCCGGCTCGCAAACCGGCCATACTGGCGGGCGAACTCGATTCAATCTTGATGACCGCGACGCCGGACTCGTCGCTCAGCTCGAAGAATTGTTTGTCGGCGAAAGTATCGATGCCCCAAAACGGATCGGTATACACGACCTGCGGGACGACGCTCGCGGCCAGTCCCAGCGCACAGACCGAAATACTGGCCCACGTCAGCCGCCGTGAGGATGGCGCATTCATAGATTGCCGGTAGGTAGAAATACAAGGCAGTGAGTTCGCTGCGGGGCCGTGCCGGCGGCGCCGTTTCGCGCGCCCGTTCGCTTCGCCGTGCGCCAATGAGGGCCCTGCCGCGAGGGAACGCGATCAGCCAGTCGAGGCTTTTAGTTCGGCCAGATGCTGCGCGGTCCCGACGAGCCGATCCCAATTCGCGGCAATATATTCCGGCGGCCCGCCGACCTGCGCGACGACGGTCGCCACCTTTTCGGTCGGAATCATCTCAATCGCGTCCCAGGGGCAAACCTTTAATTCGTACGGGTTCGTCTTTTTGCCAGGAATATGGACGCAAACCTCGCATCCCACGCACCGTTCCAGGTCGATCTGGCAAAAGCTTTGCAAATTATGGAATTGGTCGTATTGCTGGATCTTGATGATGCAATCGACAGGGCACACCTCTAGACACGCTTCGCAACCTGTGCAGTTGTCGGCAGTTATGACCGCGAGTTCCTTCGGCAGCTTCTTACGGGGGCCTTGTTTGGCCATTTGGCGAACCCTTCAAGTGGAATAGCAGAAGTCTTCAATTCCATTATATCGGCGCAGGCAAATTTCGTCCCCACATCATAATTCTTGCAACTCGATCAGCCAACCCAAACCGGCCGGGAAAAAATCGCCTCTTTTCCGGACGCCGTGGCCCGGAAAAACAAGCAACGCCCGAGAGAAACGCTTCTCCCGGGCGTTGTGTGAATGCGAGATAAAAGGCTCTTTTTTGCGGCTACGGCACAAGTAGCCCGCGGAGGGCGGCCTCGCTCCCACCGATTTTCAGACGCTTTCGCGCAGCGGATCAGTCCGCCGCTTATCTGCCGAGCATCTTCGCGATGATGAAGATGAAGAACGCGCCCAATAGGCCGCCGCCGCCAAGCAAATAAATCAGCGAATAGCCGGCCGCCGCGAATGGCAAAATCAACATGATGCTGTACTCCTTAAAAGCGTGGTTTGTCGAACTCGTACGTTCGTCCTCGACGCGTGTCCAAGCCGAAAAGTTGCCTTCCGCTTGGACCCGATCCAGGGCGATTCGTCGTGATTCAACTTGAATCTTCCGACCAACTGCATCGGCGACTAGCCGAGGGTTGTTCAGGCGACTAGCCGAGGGTTGTTCAAGGGATAAGCAATCGGCGTGCCAATCAATGGACCCGGAACCAAGGAGCGGGAAACCGTGCCCCTTAGCCGTTTGCGGCGACTTTTTCGGTCGTTTCCGCGGCTGAGTTGCTCAGCCGGCAGCCAATCTGGCTTACAAATAAACGATTGACCATCCGTGGCACAACCAGCAATTCCAGCAGAAAGGCTTGCTGACCCGAGTGCGAGGACCCTCGCTTGCGCTTTGAAACAGAGCCGGCCGCCTCTTTGAAGTTCGGCGAGCCCAATTAAAACGAATTACCAAAACACCAATTGCGGGTTACGGCTTGCCCTGCGGAGCATGCCAGGGCGCGCAATCTGCACCAATCTGCTTTCGCCCCTGATGGGCACAAGCGAGCATTGAATGCGTAGCCGCCTCGCAATTGGTTAGGAGAATTCGTGCGATCAGCCAATTCACATTCGCCGGCGCCCATTCCGCTTCGCAAGCCGTGGGCGGCGGTGCAATATCGGTGTTTTTAGATCGTTGATATTTCGCGGACGGCGACAACATGGCCATTCGGCATGAGACCAAGGAGCGGTTAGCGACCCGATCAATGACAAACGACCAGGAGAAAGAATTATGAAACCCACGAACTCGAAACAACTCATCGCGAGAACGGTTTTGGCCCTCTTTGCTCTATTCGTGTTGATTGCCGCGCAGGCCTCCGCCCAAGCGACCGCCGCGCAGGTCTACCATGGTCGAGTGACGAGCGCGGCGGTGGGAATGATCTCGATTGAAATCCCAAACGCTCCGCCCATTGCCTTTAGCGTTTCTCCCGCCGCGCGGATCATGCGCAACGGCAAGGTCACCAAACTAGAAGGCCTGCGCGTCGGCGACCGCGTCAGCATCATGCTCGATGCCAGCAAAATGGCCGTCGCCATCGACGCTCATTCTCGTCGCGGCGGTTAAGAGCCTGTCGAAGTACTCAACAGGCTGCGTCATCGCAGATGAAAAATCGTTGCCAAACGGCGACCGCCGAAAAAATCATCAGCCAGGGCGCAGATTATCTGCGGATGGTCAAAGGCAATCAGGCGGCCTTGCCACAAGAGCTATAGGGCGCAAAATGACGACGGTTTCGATCCGTTCAATCGCGGCGCATAGCCCGTCGGCGAGGCTGTGACGGCATCGGAGTGGGGCGGCCGCGGCTATCGTCGGCACACTCGTGAACCGTGCCGTTCGTTTGCCGGATGACTTTCCACCGGCGGCTGTCTTTGCGTAAGACGGTTCCGGGGTCGGGATACGTTACGACAACAGCAGACTTTTGCTGGTCAGCGCCGGGCTGCCGGCCGCAATGATGCCATGACAAATAGCTCCATTATTTAGGCAAGCCACTGGTTATACATTTTCTAAAAGCTTCCGGAGTGACAAAAATTGGCGAATCACTGAGAATTGCTAAAATGAGCGCATCGCTGGCGCGACAACGAAGGTACTTTATTCCGTCTTGACACTGAGCATTAATCTCTCCGGCATACCATGGAGTACCGCCTTTATTTAGGTCAATCGTGACTTCGCGGATGACGGCTTCAAACGCTTCGAGAGTCTCAAGAAATACAGTATAGGGGCCAAGATCTGCTGGTCTCTGGGCTACACTCCAATAAAGTATCGCCGCATTGCAAGAATCAACTATATTAAAAAAATTTCGAGACCCATTGCTTTCGTGTAGATAATAGAGGCCGTCCGCGGTGTCCTCTCTATAGATCAAGGCTTTGAGATCAAAAATTGTCTTTGTGGTAATTGGACGTGTTCTAGTCGAGAGCGCAGCGTTCAAGCACACCTCGTCCAAAAAGCCCCTCATGTGGTCGGTGCAGAGAAAGCGAGAATCAACCCAGCGTCGTGACTCTGCGACGTCGATTCTCAAAGTAGTGTCACGTCTACATGTTTCACATTGATGCCCCGCGGACATTTTGAACTCCGTGCGCTTTGTGATGCATGTAGAATTAGGAGGTCGCATTTTTGGAGCTAGCGTAGTGGCAGCGCAATATCGACCTTTATGATTCCCCGCTGTTTTTCGGTTCCATTTCAATGGCAGGCCACACAGGAAGGACAGAACTCCGTCGTCATAAATCGCCATTTGATTGAGACACTACACTAGTTGCCAGTCGACGTCTTGCTCTTCGATGTCGTATTTGCCCAGCGGGTGAAACAGTTGCGACACACAGGGCGGAACATCGAATAACATTCCGGTACCGAGCAACAATGCCACGGCAATGGCACATAGCCAAAGCCGTCATTTTGAAAAGCTAATAGGAGCGCGCATATTGTTGATCGATTGTGTTATTGAGTCGCATTTTATGGAACAGAAGCGATTTTTCATGCCGGCCAGAGACATGGAAAGAAGCGGTTGTCCTCGGCCTTAAAAATGGGCGCCTCCGAGTTTAAGTATCTCAAGCAACTGCAGACCTCGCAATTCAAAAAACGATCAGGTTGCCGGCCGCTCAGCATACACCGGAGGGCAGGATCTTTCCACGAATGCGGAAATGCGCGGGCGCCCGGCTCCAAACGGCGCTGCGGGCCCGCTGGCGGCGGAGGCTGGCTCAGTCGCGCGAGTCCCAGATCGCCAGTTGGCCGTCGCACTCGTCGATTTCGATTAGCACGCGGTCCGGCGCGCGGCCGCTGGTTTGTTCCAGGCGAGCAATCAGGTTTTCGCCCAGCAGCCGCGCCAACAGTTCGGTAGTCGTATTCGGAATCGGCAGCAGCAAGCAATCGTCGGCAGGAAAGACCCACCGCCGGTCGCGAAACCGCGCCTCGACCTCGGCGCCTTGCCGCTCAACACGAATCAGCGGATGCTCCGTCGGCAAGAGCATGCGGTGGTCCCATTCGCCGACGAGCTCTTTCAAAATCTCGCGCAGCGCGACGAAGTCGAAGACGTAGTGATTCTCGTCGAGCGGGCCGAAAACTTCCGCCGCCACGCGATAATTGTGCCCGTGCAGGCGCTCGCAAACGTCGCCGCCGTAGGTAATAAAATGGGCAGCCGAGAAAATCAGATAGTCCTTGGCGATTCGAACGTGATACATGGCCGGCAAAGTGGAGGGATAGAGAGAGCGATCGCGGCGCGCTAACCGAGTTGCAGCGTTCCGCGCGTCACGCCCAGCTGATTCAAAACCTGCAATTGATTCCACGTGGTGCGGCCCGATTCGAGCCCGGTCAGCACCCGCGCATAGCGATCGAGCAGCGGCGCGACCTCATTGGGCAGCTCGCGCAGCAGTTCGACGCGAAAATGGGCGACGCCGAGCGCGCGCATCCGTCCAATATATTCGGCCGCCGACTGCGCGACCGAGTTGAAGACCGTATTGCGGCAGCCGGTGTCGGCCAATAACGGAAACTGTGCGCCCGACCGATCGCGCAGCTCAACGCGATGATGGTCGCAAGGGCGTCCGCAATCGCGCCAATCCGTGCCGCTCGAGAGAGTCGCCGCGAACACGCAATGCTCCATGTGAAACATCGGCATGTGCTGGTGCACGACCGCTTCCAAGCGAATTGGTTCAGAGTGGCGGCACAGCGCTTGAAATTGCTCCCAATTCAGGTCGTAGCTCGGCGTCAGCCGCGTTAGACCTTGCCGCAAAAACCAATCGGCGGTCAACTCGTTCGCCACATTCAGCGAAAAATCGCCAATCAGACACGTATCGAGCGCCCGCGCGCGGAAGTAGTTCAAGCTGGCCAGATTGCGCACCAGCACCGCGTCGGGTTCGGCCTGGGCAACCAGCGAGGTCAGGCCTTCTTCCCCCGGCTTCACGATCCGCAGCGTCGCCAACCCGATGGGCAGGCCGGCCGCGCGGGCCAGCGGGACAGCCTCTCGATAGCGGCGCAGCTCCTCAAAATCGCAGTACACGATCTCGGGCCTGGGCAAACCGGCGCGGGGCTGCCACCGGAGAACCGCCTCCAATTGATCCAACGAGCGGGCCAGGACGGACAACCGCGGCTCGGCCGACTCGGCCGACTCGGCCTCGCGCTGATTCAAATCCGGGTCCATCGCAGACGGCTGCGGCCGCTCGGCGATCTCGCCGCGCAGCTCGACCAAGGCCTGAGGCCGCAGCACGGCATGTTTTCCGCCCGCCGCGCGCCGCGCGACAATCGCTTCTACGACCTCGCGCCGCAAGCCATTCAACACGCTTTTGGGAACCATCGCCCCGGCCTCGGTCGACAGCGCGACCGATCCGAGCGCGAACGGGGTGTCTCCGAGCCGATCGAGTTGCGTGCGCAAAGAGGCCAAGTCGAGCGGATGTTTTCGCGCCGCTTCGAGCGGACCGTTCCACGTGACCGCGGCGGTCCGGCCCGCTGCGTCCGCCGCGGACAATGACAGCGGGCCGCCGATGGTCCCCGCCAGGGTGAAGGAAAGGGGCTCGCGCTTGACGGGCCGCTCGCGATTGAACGATTGTTCGAGCCGCTTGCGCAGCGCCGGGTCGTCGGTGCGCCAGACGATGCAACCGACGGTTAAGGCGTGCACGTTCACGCTGCCCGGCAACAACGTCACTCGCAGCACCGCGCGATTTGCCGGATCGGCCTGCACTTCGACGATGCGCCCCCCTTGTTCGTCTTGTTCCGGATGGCCTTCGTCAAAAACCACGCCGTCGCCGGGCTTGAGAATCGAGCGATCATGCATCGCGTCGAGCGCCACGACGATCTGGCGCGCGGAGATTGCTTGGACCGTGCCGACGCGGACGCCGCGGCTTTTGGGAAACCGAGCCGGAACCAGCGTCTGATGGTTCACGCCGCTTAAAAAGCCATGCGAAAAACCGCGCGAGAAGCTCTGCGCCAGGTCGATCTGCCCCTGCTTCGACAGCTCAAACGCGCGGTTTTGCCAAGCCGCGTCCAGCGCCGCGCGATACGTCTGCGTCGTCACCGCGACGTATTGCGCGCTCTTCAGCCGGCCCTCAATTTTGAAGCTGCACACCCCGGCCGCAAGCAGCTCGGCAATCAGATCGTGCGACGCGAGATCCTGCGGGCTGAGCAAATAGGCTTGGTCTCCCAGGTCGCGCGGGGCGCTGTCGACGATCAATTCATAGGGCAAGCGACAGGCCTGCGCGCACTGCCCGCGATTCGCGCTGCGTCCGCCGAGCGCCTCGCTCGTCAAGCATTGGCCCGAATAGGCGACGCACAGCGCGCCATGCACAAAGACTTCCACCGGCAGCGCCGTTTCTGTAGTAATGCGGCGAATATCGTCGATGCTCAACTCGCGCGCGAGAATGACCCGTTCGACCCCCAATTCGGCGACCGCTTCGATTCCGCGGGCCTCGGTCAACGTCATTTGGGTTGAGCCGTGGATGGGCAATGTCGGGGCGAGCCGATGGATCAGCCGCGCGAGGCCCAGGTCTTGGACGATCACCGCATCGGCGCCGGCGGCGGCAATCGCGGCGATCATGTCGCTGGCCGCGGCCAGTTCCTCCGAAAAAATGAGCGTGTTGAAAGCGACGTAGCCGCGTACGTTGCGCGCATGCAGATAGTCCATGATCTGCGGCAGCTCTGCGACGGTGAAATTGGCGGCGCGGTGGCGCGCGTTAAAGTTCGACAACCCAAAATAAACCGCGTCCGCGCCGTTGGCGGCCGCCGCGCGGAGGGCGTCCCAGTCGCCCGCGGGGGCCAATAGCTCAGGAATCACCGGCTCAGGAATCATCGCAGACTGGGGCACAACAAGCTCGCAAAAGACGGTCCATCGGAACAGCGCGAGCCGAACCGCTCGCCGTTCGCATTATAGACGGTCCGCCCGTTCGTCGAACAGTCGGCGACTTGGGATGCTCTTTGCGCCACGCAGAAACCCGGGCTTCCGCCCAAGGTGGCGGGCGACTGGAAGGAGCTCCCTCGCGCCCGCGGAGGCGCACTGCGTCTGGCTGGAACTCCTCCGAGAATTGTCGCGACTTAGTGGACTCCGGCAGCAGGTCCCGTTTATTATCCGGACGTCTGGCGCGAACCATGATTCGGTTCGCGCCAGTATCCGAAAGTCCTGGGCGATCGCATTTTCCGGCGCTCGAGCACCGGCGGATAGAACTTCGCTCCGCGGGTCTGCGGCACGGCCAGCTCGAGCCGTCCTTTCGCGTTTTGAGCATCCGGATTTGAATCCGTGGGACTGCCGTTTCGCCATTCGGCGACCGGCACGGGGCCGCCGCCGAGCGCCTCCCGCCGCGCAGCTACGGAAAACTTGGACGCTCTCCAGCGCCTTTCAAGGTTTGTCCTTCGCCGCTCCTTTTTTCTCGTAGCTGAATTCCACCCAACCGACGAGGTGTCGTTTGGGGTCCGGCGCGACGA
>DASRSE010000096.1:0-21351 GCA_035656655.1 Pirellulales bacterium | reverse complement strand
TTGCACCTGGATGTTGGTGGTCGAGGTTTGGCCGGTCGTCGTGTTCTTGACGAGCAGTTGAAACGAGCCGTTGACAGGGGTAAAAGGCAAGCCGCTCGCATCGAGCGCGACATTCGGATTATTGACCGCGTTTTGGCTCGTGGCCTGGGTGTATCCATTCAAACCTTGGCCGCTGGAATAGGCCTTGTTGAACTCATTGATCACGGTGCCGGTCAAGGTATTCAACTGGTCGAGATAGCCCCCCAAGATCTGGTCGCGCGAGGCATACAAGCCCGCGACCTGGCCGCTGGTCGTTTTCAAAGGCGATTGTGAGTCGACGACTTCGATCGTGTCGATCGACTGCCCTCGGTCGGATGAGCTGACCGTGGTGACGCGCTTAAAGGTGCCGTTGTTGACCAGCAATTGGCCTCCGGCCAGGACGTTGACCGTTTGGTCGGGCTGTTTTTCCACCGTGATGTCGGTCAGTTGCGATAGGTCTTGCAAAGCCTGGTTGCGCTGGTCGGTGAGTCCGACGGCATTGCTGGAGAGCGGATTGCCGGACTGGGCCGCGGCAATTTGCGTGTTCAGCGTGGCGACTTTGTTCAACAGCGTATTGATTTGGTCGGCGGCGGAATCGACTTGCTTGTTGATGTCGGCGCGGAGCGACGCCGTCCGATTGGCGAGGCTGGAGATATCGCTGACGAGCGACTCGCCTTGCAAGACGGCTTGGTTGCGGACCGGGACGCTGCTCGGCTGATTCAGGACATCGCTGATGCTGGAAAAAAAATTGTTGAGCGAGGCGCCGAGTCCGGTATCGGTCAAGTCGCCCGTCACCCCTTCCAGTTTTTGGTACGTGTCGGCCTGGGTCGAGCTGTTCTGCGCATCGCTGTTGGCGTTGCGGAGCCGGCCTTCCAGCAGTTCATCAACTTGCTGGACGACCCCTTGGACCTGGACACCGAGGCCGATCGTAAAGTTGCCCCATTGCTGGCCGGCGGCCGGGATCTGCGACAGTTGCTCGCGGAGATAGCCCGGCGTGTTCGCATTGGCGATATTTTGCCCGGTCACTTGCAGGCCAAGTTGTGTGGCTTGCAGCGAATTACCGGCAATCTGAATGGAACCGAAGAGCGACATCCTTGTCGTTCCTTGAGGCGTCGGCGGCTAGGGCGCGAAAAATAACTGCGCAGTTTCTGCGGCCCTCTCCCAGAGGGCGAGCGTTTGAAGACGAAGTTATTTTCCGGCCCTGACTAAGGCAAACCACATCAGCGTGAAAATCGCCAGGAGAAAAGGGGGAAAGGCGGCTTCATCGGCGCGAGTGGATTAGGCCCTCACACCTTGCGCCGTCGGCGCAACTACGCTAAGCCGCCTGATCGACCAAGCCGCCGCGCGGGCGCGCCGCCTCTCCTTCTCCATATGTCGGCTGGAGCCGGCCCCCAGTCGCGATAATCTCGATCATCTGTGACAAATGCAGGAGAGTTTTTTGAGCTAGCATCCAATTCGTGAGACTTTGGTGCTGGAGAATCCGCGAACGTGCGGCGGCGTCTTGAATGTCTTGCTTGAATTGTAGCCCGCCGCGCTGCGGCAGCGCCGTGACCAGCTCGCGGATGCTCTGCGAAGGGAGTCCGCACTGGGCCGCTTTCTCCAGCAGTTTGGCGCGCTGTTCCTGGCAGGCTTGCAATTGTTCGATGATTGCTTGCTCGCGCTCGTGTAGCGAGGCCATTCCGGCGGTGTCGGCCTGGGCGAGGTAGCCGCGCTTTTCGTTCAGCGTTTCCAGTAACTCTTGCTGCACCTTGGATAAATTCGCAAGGAGCGCAGCCAGATCGTGTTCCCAGTTGAATTCCATAGCAGAAAACGCTCGCAAGAAATCGTGGTGGTGATTGGTAAGGGCCGCCGGCTGGCGCCGCCGCAGCTAGAGGCTGTGCCGCATTTAATCCGTACCCGGTCGATTCCGTCGGCTGCGAAGACGGCGCCGTTGTGGAAAGTATTCGGAGAGCGGCTAGCGCCGTTGTAGATTGAACAAGTTGAACATCGAGCCGCTGAATTGCCCTGGATTGGCGGCCGCCATTTTTTGCGACAAGGTCTGATCGAGTTGGCCTTGAAACACTTCCTCCGCGCGACCGCCATTAAAATAAGCCGGTTTGCCGGTCATCTTGTGCAGCGACTGCGTCATCTGCGAGTAGAACGTTTCGCCCACAAATTGATCGAACGCCTTTTTCACGTCTTCAGGCTTCGCGCCTCCCCCCGTCAACGACGCGGCCGGGGTCGGACTGGTGGCCGAAGTCGTGAGCGTATCCAAGGCACTGATCGGGCTGAGCATTCTAGTTCCTTTGCCAAACGGGTTCTTTTTTTCACTCTCGCTGGGAGAGGAGGCCAACTACTCAATAATTAGCGTGCCGTGCAACTTGCCATCGCGCTCCAGCCCCTTGATGATGTCGATGATGTCCTTGGTATCGACTTTGACCGCGTTCAAGGCCTCGACCAGTCCTTTGAGCTTGGCGGTGCTGTTCTTGCTTGGATCGACCGGCACGAAGCGATCGGCCGGCAGCGCGCCCCCGCCGGTTTCAATCACCATATTTTTGTGCGTGACGACGGCGGAGCCAATTTCGATATCTCCGCTGATCACAATGCTGCCCGTCTTTTCGTTGACGACGACGCGGGCATCGGTCTGCGGCTCCAAAATGGGAATGCTGAGGATTTCGGCGACGAACAGCACCGGGTCTTCGCGATACTGGATGGGAATGCGAACCTCGACGTTGACCGCGCTCAAAGCGCGGGCGAGATGCCCATCGCTGCTTTGAAAGCTCAATTGGCTGTTGATCACTTCGGCGATGTCTTGGGCGACCTGAAAATCGGCCCGATCCTTGTTGATCACGAGCGTGATCTTGCCGTCCTTGGTGAAGACGTTGAAAAAGTCTTCTTCCAAGCGGCAGCCTTGATAAACCTTCGCCGTCAGCGGTTGCTTGATATCATCGACGTGCAACGGGCCTTGGGCGAGCGCGAAGACCCGCGGATTGTCGATCCGCGGACCTTGCAGCGGCGTCATGAACAAATAGCCGCCGGCCAAGCTCTTGGCCCCGCCAATCGAGCTGATCGTGCAATCCAGCTTATCGCCTTGGCGGGCGCCGGCGGCAGGGACGGTCGCCGTCACCATCACCAGCGCCACGTTCTTGAAGTCCTTTACCTCCGCCTCTTTGTCGATCGGATTGCCCATCAATCGCAGCGCGGTCATCAGCGGCCGCATCGTCGGCAAGGAGCCGCCGCCGTCGCCGGTCCCTTTTAGGCCCATGACAATGCCGAGCCCTTGCAACGTGTTTTCTTCTTGCCCTTTCACGCGGCAGATGTTTTTGATGAGCACGCGGGCTTCGACCGGAACGGCCGCGAGCCAGGTCGCGGCCACCACCGCCAATACCGCGGCCGCGCGAGCGAGTTTCGTTATCCAGCGAGTTGAGTGGTGCATGTTCGACAATCCGATTCAACGAGAGCCAAGAGATTTGAGCATCCAAGATTCACAGGCTTGCCGATTGGAAATCCCAGACAGGATGTTTTCGCTGGCCTTGGTTACCAAGGCGTAATAGTGTCCCAAATTCGCGTGAGCCAGCCGCGGCGATACGAATCATGCATATGGCCGACTTCGCGCTTGTAGATGCTCAGTTCAGCAATTCGCTCGCTGCGGACCGTGTTTTGCGGGGTGACATCCTCGCGCCGCACGATTCCGGTTAGCGATTGTTCCCAGACTTCCTCGTTATTGCGCACCGTGCGGTGAGCTTCGAGAACCAGAGTCTGATTCGGCCGAATGTCGACGACGGTGGCCGCGATCTTGAATTGCATCCCGTCGTTCGTATCCAGCGTCGAGTTGACTTTGAAATCGCTGTCGAGGCTGCTATTTATTTCCGGAGCGGTCGAGGGACTGACCGGGAGAATCCGGCTGCCGTTGAGCTTGATCCAATCTTTCAACACGGCGTCGAACGTCGAGGTTTTCTTGGCTTCGACATCTCCCTTGCTGGTGACTTGCGACTTTTCATCGACGTCGATCATCACCAGATCGTATAGCTTCAGTTCTTTCTTCGGCTTCACTTGCTGGAAATAAAAGGACGCGTTGTTGAGCGTTGGTCCCGCTTTGTCTTCGGGCCGCGCCTCTTGGTGGAACAGGCTCGAAGTTGGGCCTTCACCGCGGCACAAGGTATTGCAAAATACCCCGAGACTGGAAATGCCCAACCCGACGGTCAAGATGAGTTTGCGTTTCATAAGGATCCTGCGATTGCCGACACGGTCATGGCGGAAGGAAATGGCTCGATGGGTCAACATGGTTTTCCAGACGTCGCGCAGCGATTCGAATTAGTTTCGCTCCAAGTTGGAGACGGGCAGCAACGGCCGCGCGGCGCTGTTTCGCGGCAGCAAGGCCGGCCGAGCGCGCTCCGGCTCCGCGGCCTCGGCTCGAGGCGTGGTCGCCCGAGCGTAGACCTCGACCTCTTGCGGGGCGGAAACCCGCGCCAAAAACAGCTTGCGATCGGCGAGCGACTCGACGTTTACCAATTCGCCCAGGCTGCCGTCGTCGCGACAGCGGGCCGTCGTGCGAATCTGAATTCCGCTGGTGCGGGCGTAAACCGTCACGACCTCTCCCTTTTTGACCATCAACGGATGACGCAGATACTGCGCATCAAGTTGTTGGCCTTCTGCGATCGACTTCGTCGCCTCTTGGCCAACGACATCGTCAATTCGCGAAAAAGCGTCGCTCGGGCCCGTCCGGCCGGCGACGCGCTGCAATTGAACATCGCCTGGCCGAATCATGGTCCCGCGGCCGATCGTGCGCGTGGCGACGACAATCGCCGGGGGCAACGAGACCTTGGCTTTGGCCGTAATGGAAACCGGTCCATCGCTGGACCCGCAGACCAAGGTAAAGACTTGCAATCCGGTCCAGGGAGCGATGCCGCCAGTCACTTGGATTTGCGACCCCGCGTTGCACAGCGCGCGGACCTGTTCGTCGTCTAAGTTCAGCGTTTCCACTTCCCACGGTTCATTCGGATCGGCGTTGTCTTGCAGATATTTGACGATGGCATCGCTGGCCTGATGTTGCGAGTTTCGCGCCATGGGAGCGGTCACGCGGAGATGCCGCTCGCGGTCGCGCGGCGCGGCGTCGCCTCGGCCGCTGCCGATGGTGACCTGGCTCGCCCCGGAAAAACGCTGTTCGGAGCGCCCCAGCCCGTGCAACTCGAGCACGTCTTGAATGTCGTGGACCCGCAAGATTTTGTGCTGTCCCGTCGGCGGGGCGGGACACAGTTCGATTGCGATCAAGGTGGCGGTTTGTTGCGGGTTAGACGAGTACACGTCGGCCACGTCGCCCAGAGTGACCACCCCCTTGTCGGTACGGCATTCTCCGCGCAATTGAACTTCGGCGGCCGCCGCGGCGCTCGCCCCCAGCACGACGGCCAACATCGACGCCAACCAGATCGAATTCAGCGGCAGATTTCGCATGAGTGGGGTGCTGCGGAGAGTTGGTAAAACAAAGAGGATGATTCCAATTGACGCGTGTCTCGGCCGCCGTCTTATCGGAGGACGAACTCTTACGACCGCGGCAAGGCCACGACTGCTTGTAGAACTTGATTGCCCGCCTGGACTGCTTGCGAGTTCAGCTCGAATGCGCGCTGCGTGGTGATCAGGTCGATCAGCTCTTGCACCGGCTCAACGTTCGATTGCTCGAGCGAATTTTGCTGGAGCGTGCCGAGTCCGTTCGCGCCCGGGTTGCCCAGGACTTGGGTTCCCGAGGAGGGAGTTTCGCTGTACAGGTTTTCGCCTTGCTTCAGCAAACCTTGCTGATTGGGAAATTGAGCCAATTGGATCTGGCCCACCGTGTTCAAGGTCGGGCTATTGGCCTGATGCACTTGCACCAACCCTTCGGGGCTGATGACGATGCCGGTGGTGTCAATCGGCACGGTGATATTAGGAATCAGCAACCGGCCGGTCGTCGCCGATCCCATCACGACTTGATTGTTGGCGTTGATCGAGAAATTTCCGGCGCGCGTGTACATGATTGTCGAAGTGCTCGGGTCTTGCACCTGAAAGAATCCATTGCCGGCGATGGCGACGTCGTATTGGTTGCCCGTCTGTTGAAACGAGCCTTGCTTGAAGTCGATTTGCGAGCTGGCGACCCGCACGCCCAGGCCGGTGTGAATTCCGTTGGCGGTCGGCTGCCCTGAGCTGTCGACGGCGCCGGGAAGGACTTCGTTTTGATAAAACAGGTCCTCAAAATTCGTCCGGTCGCGCTTGAACGAAGTCGTATTCACGTTCGCCAAATTGTTGGAGATCGTGTCGAGCTTGCTTTGCAGCGACTCCATGCCGGTCGCGGCGGTATATAAACACTGGACGCTCATGAGACGGTCGGGGGTTGAGTGGAAAAAGGATGTTCGTCGAGCGTGTTACGCTTTCAGCAGCCGGTTCACCAAGCTGCTCAGCATCTGGTCCTGATTGCGAATCAAATTGGTATTGGCTTCAAAACCGCGCGAAGATTCGATCAAATCCATCATCTCGAGCGTCGGCTTAACGCCCGACATTTCCAAATAGCCGGCCGACACTTGCCGCTCTTCCGGGGCCAGCGGGGTCGGCGCGGCGAGCGCGGAAAAATTGTTGTCGCCCACCTTGACCAAATCGCCGTACGATTTCGGCTTCACCATGGCCAGCGGCGTCACGTCGCCATTCTGGTCGACTGAACCGTCGGGCGTGATGTGCCAAGGGCCCGCATCGGGATCGATCACGACGGGATTGCCCGCGTCGGACATCACGGCTTGGCCGTCTTGGGTGACCAGCGTGCCATTGCCGGTCAGTTGAAAATTGCCCGCCCGCGTAAGCAGCTTGTCGGTCCCTTTTTGCACGACGAAGAACCCTTCGCCATTGATCGCCATGTCGGTCGGCAGATCGGTCCTTCGCATTGTGCCGGGCGAAAAGTCGGTCGTCGTTTCGCGGACGCGGACGCCGCCACTCAGATCGTTGACGGAGCGGGAGCCGGGAAAGTCGCGTCCTTGCTGCGTCGCCTCGGTCAGCCGCGCCTGAAAAATCGACAGGTCGCGCTTGAAGCCCGGCGTGTCGACGTTGGCCAAGTTGTTGGCCAGCGTCTCCAGCCGCGAGGCTTGCGCCCGCGCACCTTCCGCCGAAATGTACAACCCGTACGGCATGATTGAGCTAACTCGTTTTTGTCCGGCGGACCGGACCGATGAATTTGCGAATGCAATGAAGACCAGGAACGGTGAAGCGGCTGTGCGCCTCGCCGCCGGCCCGCGGAAAAATCCGCGCGGCCGGCAATCCGCCGCGGCGACTCTTAGCAAGCGATATGCCAGAACGTCAAACCGCCAGGAAATGCTCGCCCAGAGACGGTTGCTAGCAAGGGTAAGTTCCGCCGCCGCTGGGGTTTGCAAAAAGGGAAGAAATCGCGGCCGCTCGAATTCAAAAGTTGCCGCGCGCCGTGGCAAACCGGCAGAACCTGCGCGAAGGGCCGCGGCCAATCGGCAATCGCCGCCGTGTGCTTGCTCCCACGTCGCCGCGCGGCTACAAAATCAGACAATCTGAAATGCACGTCGAGCCGCGAGGTAGGGGCGCGGCCTTTTTCAGCAACTGCGTCTTTTGCTCGGGAGCTTGGTATGTCATCGTCGCTGCGTATTTTTCTCGTGGCGGTCTGGGCGATTCCGCTGCACGCCGCCTGGGGCGCCCCGCCCGCCGGCGTCGCTACGCCCGCGGGCGTCGCTACGCCCCCCAAGCCGATTGAAGGGAGCTTTCAACTACGCGATAAAAAGTACGCATTCAACCAAGCGGTCGCCTACGAAGCGAAGGTCTTCGAGGGCGATCAGGTTTTCATCTTGGTGAGCGACAAGCAAATTCCAATCGACAACCTGAAAGCCGTTCTGAAAAACAACAAGGGCAGCGACAATAAATTTGTCCTGTTTCAGAACAACATTCGGATCACGTTCAGCCCGACGGGAAAGGCGCAGTTTTTCAATGCGTACGTCGAAGGGCAATCGTTCAGCGTCAGCGGTTCCAGTTTGACCGGAACCATCAAGAAGAAAAACGGCAACATCGAGGGGGAGGTGAATTACAAAGACCCGGACGGCGGCGCCCGGTTCGCATTTACGTTTGATCTGCCGTTACTCGCAGTCCCCCCTGCCGACGCGAAACCGGCCGACCCGCCAAGCACTTCCAAACCGCCGAAAAAATAGGGCCGCCGCAGCGCGAGCCACTGGAACCGCGCGCCACCGGACAAGGGGCCATTTGCCTCGGCAGCCCCCTGCGTTAGGATAACGGGCGGCGCGCTGCGGCCTCGGTTCGATGCGATTCTCCTGCCCTGCGCGAATGAATTTCTTGCCCTTTCCTGGTAAACTTCCGCACCATGCCCACCCCCAACGAACTTTACGACGAAGCCGATAAACTAAAAGATGCAGGCCAGCTGGACGAAGCGGTCGCCAAGTACAACGAGATCCTCGCAGCCGATCCAAAATTCGCGCTGGCCCACGCGGCACTGGCGGTCGTCTATATTCGCCTGAAAAAGCCGGAGGAAGCCATTCAGCACGCTCAACAGGTGTGCGAATTGGAACCAAACGATGCGTTCAGCTACACGGCGCTCAGCGTCACCTATCAACGCGCGTTCACCGTCACCAACGATCATCAGTACATACAACGCGCCGAAGACGCGATGGCGCGAGCGCAGATGCTTCGCGGCGGAGCGCATTAGCGGCGTGCTGAATGGTTCACAGCGCGGCCGGCGGTTATCGAGGCAGCTTCAACCGGTTGCGAGTTCTGCGGGACAGCGTGCCGCCTAACGCGGAACGGCGATAAGGCGGAACCTTCGCGAACAACTCGAATTGGCCGCTGCGGAAACACCGCTTAGCCGATCCGCTCGAGCACGGCAATCAGGCTGACGCCGCGCGAATAGACAGCGCCGTTGGCGCGGAGCGCATGGACTAAGCCAGCCGCCTCGCCCGCGAAGATTCGTTCGCAGAGGCGATTGGCCCACATTGGCGGCAAGCGAAAGTCGGTGCCTGATTCCCCCGCCGCATGGCCGCGCAACTGGCTCAGCGAGCGGACGAGTTTCACGGCCGGATACAAGCGCGCGTTAAAATGGCTGCACAGCCGCGGTTCGACCGGCAGGCCGGCCCAGAGCTGGCGGAACATTTCCAAATCATAACGGCGAAAGTGACCGAAGCTTTCGTCGTGCTGGCTCCAGAGGGAAGGATCGGCCGGGACGGTCAGCAAGAAAAAGGTTCCGGGCCGCGCCAATTCGACGATCGACTGGAGCAACCCGTAATCATCCTCGACGTGTTCGAGCACATCGTTGAGCAGCACGAGCTTGGCTTGGGGAAGATCCGCGGCGATCGCGGCCGGGGCCGCGCCGGCCACGAACTTCACGTGTGGAAACCGGCCCTGCGCGAGTTCGATCGCCTCGGGAGAGGTATCCACGCCGACGCACCGATAAGCGTCGGCCAGCGCGCTCAGATTCGCGCCCGTCCCGCAGCCGATGTCGATGAGGGTTGCGTCGCGGGCCGGCGGCACGAGTTCGGCAATCAGCCTGCGCAGGATCGTCCGCCGCGCGACGAACCACCAGTGGCGCTCTTCGATCTCGGCATGAAGTTGAAACTGTTCGCTGTGCATCGGTTCGCCCCTCGCATGTCGGCCTGAAAGGTCCTCTTTCAAGCTTAGCTTATGGCCAGCCGAGACGGCGTCCGCGGGGGCAACGCGGCCGAAAACGAGGCAAAAGACCGCTTAACCGTGGCATGAGGCGAGCGCAGCGCGACGCCCCGCCGCGCGCCGGCGCAAGAGCGCTTGCGGAACGCGGCGGACGGTCAAAATTGCAAGCCGCGCGTCGCCGGCGGCTATTTCGCTTCGCCCTCTTGGCGAATCTGCTCGAACGATTTGCCGAGTCGTTTGCGGCTCGGTTGAGCCGAGCCTTGAAACGTGGGAAGGCTCGCCGGCGAAGGGTTCGCGAGGACGGGGGCGCTGCCAATCACGGCCGCCAATTGAGGATGCAACTCTTCGCCTTGTTCGGGCGTTCCCATCTGGGTGATCGCATCCGACACGCCCATCAGCACCGAACGCCGCACGCCGTCGCGAATCCAATTGAACACGCTCATCGCAATCTCTCCTAAACCAACTCAAGCAAGAAACAAAACAGCCAAATGAAAATCCGCCTCCTCTGAATCCTTCGCCCGCGGAGCCGCGTTCCGGGCCGGACCGATTATGCCGCGCGCCGCGTGATTTGCTTGCCGCTGGATCGTTCGTCGTATCGCGAGACGACGAGCGCCGCGTTTTGACCGCCGAAGCCAAAGCTGTTGCTCAGCACGTGCTGGATCGGCGCCTCGCGCGCCTCGTTCGGAATGTAATCGAGATCGCAGTCGGGATCGGCCGTATCCAGGTTCATCGTCGGCGGGAGGATGCCCGTCCGCAGAGCCAGCAGACTGATCACCAACTCCATCGCCCCGCCGGCCGTGGTGAAATGGCCGAGCATGCTCTTGGTGCTGGAAATGGGGACGCGATAGGCTTGCTCGCCGAACACCTGCTTGATCGCCAACGTTTCGATTTTATCGTTGAGCACGGTGCCGGTCCCGTGCGCGTTGATGTAATGAATCTGATCGACATCGAGCCGCGCATGGTCGAGGGCCCGGGCCATGCAGGTCGCGGCGCCGCGTCCCTCGGGGTGCGCATCGGTCACGCGATAGGCGTCCTGGGCCGAGCCGTACCCAGTTAATTCGCCCCAAATATCGGCTTTGCGCCGCAGCGCGTGCTCGAGATCTTCGAGCACCACGATCGCTCCCCCTTCGCCCACCACAAAGCCATCGCGCTGGCGGTCGAACGGCCGCGACGCATGGGCCGGGTCGTCGTTCCGCTGGCTGAGGGCCGACAGCCGATGAAAGCCGGAGATGCCAAACGGATGGACCATGCTATGCGCGCCGCCCGCCAACATCACGTCCGCGGTCCCTTCACGAATCAGTTGGGCCGCTTCGCCGATTGCTTGCGTGCTCGAGGCGCAAGCCGCGATGCAGTTGGCGTTGGGTCCTTGGGCGTTGAAAAAGCCGGCTAAAAACGTGGCCGGCATGTTCAACTCGAGGCCTGCTTCTTCGTGCGGCCGCCACAGCCGCAGCGCGTCGGCGGAAAACTGGCTTGGCAGAGACGCCTCCGCCTCCGCCGAGCCGTTGACCAGTCGAGCGAATTGTTCAAAGTCTTGAAAAGTCTCTCCGCAGCCCAGATAAACCCCCAGCCGCAAGGGGCTGACTTGCGATTCGCGCAACTCGGCGCTGGCCATCGCTTGCAGCGCGGAGGCAACGGCGAATTGGGTTTGTCGCGGATGAAATCGCCACCGCGCGGGGTCTTCGCCGACGGTCGCCATGTCCCAATCGCGCACCTCAGCCGCAATCCGCACCGGATAATGGCTCGCATCAAACAAGCTCAACGGGCGGACGCCCGATTCGCCCTCGGTCAGCCGCCGCCAAACCGTGGCAACTTCCGCACCCAAGGGGGTGACGCAACCGGCGCCGGTAATCACGACACGTCTTCGCATGCGGACAATCCTTGTCCTGAAGATCTTCCCTGACTCGAGACTTACGCGGCGAGCAAGATACCGCAAACCGCGGTTTGCAGACAGTCCGGTTTAACTCCGTTCCCGACTCGATCCCATTGAGCTTGGCAATTTAGGGAAGAAGCACAAGCGACGCTCAGGAACAGGGGCCGGTTACCACCGTTTCCCATGCGAAACGCGGATCGAACCGCGCCTTCGCGGCAGCAAGCGCCGGCCGTGGCTACTTTCCGCCGATGGGCAAGGCGAGCACTTGTTCCGCGGCCGCAACCCCTTGTGGATCGCGTTTTCGCAGCTTGCTCAGCGCCTCGGCCCCGGCGGCGCGCGGACAAACGGTTAAATAGCCCACGACCGCCGTCCGAATGTCCGAATCCTGCGCGGCCGAGGAAGTATACAACTGGGCGACTTCGGCCAGCGGTGTCCAATCATTCCACCGAGCCAAATCGGTGATCGCCGCGGCGGCGGTGTCAGGTCGCTTCAACAGCGATTGAACCGCCGCGGCAATCTTCTCGTGCGAGACCCCTTTGCCAAATTCATAGGTGAAGCGAACCGCGCTCTGCGCGTGTTTCACATCGCCCACTGCGGCTTGCGGATTTTGAAAATAGCGCGTTGAAAGATACTCGAGCGCATGGTCTCCCTCTAAATACAACAGGCCGGCGAGCAGCCCATCAAATCCCGCGCGGAAATCGGACTTTTTTTCTTCGATCAAGGAGCGGAGCAATTTGCCGTTCTCGCGGCGGTCTTCCGCGCTGGTCGCCAGCCCCAGCGCAAGGCCATAAAAGCCCTTACGGCCGTCAGGAATCCGTGGATCGACCAGCCACGCCCGGAGGCTCTTTTGCGGCAGCAAATCGCCGACCTGCGCGACCTCGTCGAATGGGGCGTGGCCGAATTCAAGAAACGCATCCTCGGCCACCGCCGCGTCGCGATGCTCCAGAAACGGGGCAAAGTATTTCAAGCGCTGCGCGCTCGGCGTGCGCAAATCGGGTGCGCGAAAGAAATACGAAGCGCTGACTTCATTCACCGGCAGCGCCGACCAATCGAACCGCGCGGCGGGCGCCGCCGAGGCTTTTTCGCTGTTGGCTTCGCCCAGCAAGAAATACAACCCGCCAGGCCGCTGGCCCAGCCCGACGGAGAGCGTGAGCGCGGTCGCCCCTTTCAAGGCCTCTTTGCCTTTGACGATCTTTTGTACGCGAAAGGTCTGTTGCTGGCCGGCCGGCTGATCGTATTCGGCAAAGACGACGACGGCGGCCGTCTCACGCTGCTGCGCAAACGACGGCTTGACGGCTTGGCAAAAGGGGCATGCTGAAACGGCACGCGCCGCGCCGCCCACCAGCAGCACCACCGCCAAGACCAGTGCGGCCGCCCAGACGCGCGGTACGAACCGGCGGACCCGCGCGTTCCACCGTCGCCCGGCGGCCGACCGATTCCGAGCAATATTTCGGACGACTTCCATGAATTTCAAAGCTCGCGGGCTAGTGAGAGTCAAAACGCGTTCGACGCTCGCCGCCGCGCCCCATGGTGCCTAAAGCCGGCCAGCGGTTCGCGCGAACAGAACGAATGCCGGGGCCGCGGCCGCAGCGCCGGCGCGCGAGGAGGGCGCGGTTATTTCACCTTCTCACCGCTGAGGTGATAGATGGCGACGTGTTTCTTGCCAGGCCCGACGATTTCCTTGATGCTGAACGTTCCTTCGACCGTCACCGGGCGCACCGTAAAATCGGTCGTCAAATTTGGTTGCAGCTCGACAATCATGCAATCAAACAGAAAAGCGCCGGGGCCAAAACAGCATTCCATATTGTCGCGCACGAGGATGAATTGGGTGATCCCGCTTTGTTGAAAGCTCGGACGGATATAGCCGCGAATGCGAATCCGCGTCCCGTCCAGCTTTTCAATTTTCGGCGTGAGCATTTTCCGTACGAACGGATCTTCTTTCTTCATGTCGAACTTCAGATCGTCAAACGTCACATCGCGCGGCGGCCCGGCCGCCTGCTCTTCGGCGAGAGCGCTCCGCCCTAGGCCGAGCACCAGCATCACGGCCGCCGCTGCCACCGCCAGCAGCCGGCGGCGCGAGGAAAGTTCGAGCCGTTTCGCGGACAGTTTTTCGCTCATCGGACTTGGGCCCCTTCCAGGTAATAGAACATCCCGTGGGATCGAGACGGATCGACATGCAACTTGCCCGCCACCTTCACCGCGAACCGATAATCGACTCCGTTGGGATCGTCGATCCGGACTTGGATGCGGTCGGTCAGTTTCGGATTGCCGCCAAAACAGCACTCTCCGCGATCGCGCACCAGAATAAACTCATTGATGCCGCTAGTGGCCGAGCCAGGGTACATATAGCCCTTAATCAGCACATTATCGCCATCGAGCTTGGTGGCGTTCGGCGGCAGAACTTGCCCCACGATCGACGGATCGGGTTGCAACTCATCAAAGTAGAGGCGCCGATATCCCTCGGGCAACTCCGTGCGATAGACGTAGCACTGCCAGCCGGCGCCGCTCAAGAAACAGCCCAGCGACAACATCAAACCCAGATTCGCCGGCGCGGCGCCCAGATATCGGTCGGGCTCGCGGCGGATTTTACGAATCGCGCGCACGGCAAAAGCGATGCCCGCCAACGGAATCAGTAAAAACAGCGGGTCGAACCAAGCCAGCGGGGATATGAGCCCCATTCCCGCCGCGACCACGGACGAAGCGCAGACGGCCCGATAGCGCTCGTCGGGCGCATCCTCCTGTTGAATCGGTTCTTCCAGATCGCATGACATGGCAGAGAGCGCGAAGTTAGCTGCGGGCCGCCGCCCAATAGTGAGTTGTCCGGCGAATCATCACCAGCATGACCGCCAACCCTCCGGTCAGCACATAAAACCAAGGCGAATCGGGCGAGAGGACCGAATGCGGCGCCGGCGCGCTCGCTCCCCCCGCGTCTGCTACGCGAACGCGGTCGCCAGAGTTCGCGCTGGCTTGGCTGTTTGCCGCGGCTGGCACGGGAGCATAATAGCTGGATTTTAGCTTAGGCGCGCCGACCGGCGCCGTTTGGCCAGAACCAGGCGTGCTATCTTTCGCCTTGGAATTCTCCGTTTTGACTCCCTTTACCGCGCTGCCGTCGGTTAGCGGCTTGGCTGGACGGCCGGAGGTCGCCGCGGCGGCAGGCACGGCGGTGCCCATCCCTGCGGCGGCGTCGCCCAAGGGAAAGAACATCGCCGCGCGCTTGATCGTTTCCGGGTCAATGGCCGCCAATTCCTTTAGATAGGCTTTGGCCTTGGGCTCGGGGCATGCCCGCAGAAAGTTGACGACTGGCATCCGGATCCAATTGGTGGAATCGTCGGCCTTTTTGAACAACTCGACAAGCCGATCCATGACCGACCAATCTTGCCAGCGCGCGAGGTCGGGAATCACCAGATCGGCCAAGTCGGGCCGATCCAGCATCAGGCGAAAGGCTTCGAGAATGCGTTCCTTCGGCAACTGGGTCGATTCTTGGCCTTGAAAGCGCAGCGCCATCACGGCGGCATACGTGTCCACGTACTCGGCCTTTTTATTCTTGATGAAGAGGTCCTCAACCAGCGACATCCCCTCGGGACCACGGAGCATCAGATAACAGCTAATTAGCGCATCGAGACCCGTCTTTTGTTTGCGCTCGGGCGAACGCAACATCGCCTCCAGGGCGGGCACATCCTGCTTCGTTCCACAAACGGACAACATCGTGAAATAGAGCCGGCGGCGGCTGGCCGGAATCTCCGGGTTCGTGACCCAACCGAGAACCTTGTCGTGATCCATCTTCTCTTTCAAATCGCGAATCCCGGAGTACGGAACTTTGGCAAATTCATCGTACGCATCGCGATTGAGCATCTCCTCTTTATCTTCGAGATAACCTTGAAAGAAAGCGAGTCGGTCGGGGCCCTCTTTAGGGAGTTTCATGGCCGCCAGCAAGTATTTTTTCACGCGGTCGGTCAAGAGCGTCGGCGAAGACCAGAGCAACTTGGGCGGATCGATGGCCTTGACGAAAAACTCGCTGCCGACCGGCGCGTCGCCAAAGTAGACGGCTTCAAAGACCTTGCCTGGGCTGATCAGATCGCCCCCTTTCAAAACCTTGAGCACTTGCAGCTTGCATACCGGCGGGGCGACATCCAAGCCGCTGGCCGGTTCCTCGGTCTTCGGCTTGGCGGGCGCCTCGACCATTTTGGCAAAGACCGCGACCGTCGCCGCGTCGATCTCCTCGCTAAACGTCAAGCTGATCGTGGTGCAGAAAGGGCAACTGTGCGCGATCTGAAAACCGCCGGCGAGCAACATCGCCAGCGTGCCAAAACCAACCAGCGAGGCCACAAGAGTGCGTTTGAGCATAAAAGATTCCGATAAATTGACGGCCTGGGACGGGCGAAAGATCAAGGAGTGGCGGTCAGCGCCTTGGCCACATCGGTTCGATAGGCCGCGAGGGCCGGCAAAAACCCGACCAGCGCCGCCAGCAAAATCAGCCCCGGTACCAAAATTAACTCATAAATGGCCCCGGACTGCAATATCTGGACGAACAATCCAGTCTGCGACGTAATCCAGGGGGAGGCAATAGCAATTAGTGAATGAGCGGTAAACCAGCCCAATAGTCCCCCTCCGAGCGACAATAAAATCGATTCAAAGAGGACAATACGCATGACGGTCGAGCGCCCCGCCCCCAGCGCCCGCATGACCGCGATCTCATGTTTCCGCTCGCTCATCGAATTATAAATGCTGACGAGAATGCCAATGCCCGACACGATCACAATTAGCACCGCCAAGAACAAAAACAGCATCAGCAGCGGATCGACAAAGCGATTGAAAAAGCGCGTGATTTCACTGATCGGCATGACCGCCCGCGCCACCGTCCCCTTGTTGATCAAGCTCCGCAGTTCTTCGGCGGAACCCTCCGGCAGATTTTCCATGCCCGGAATCCGCGCGGTCCGCACCAGCACGCAGGTCACCTCCTTGCGCGAGCCGACGTGTCCGTCAAGGCGGAAGTCTCCTTCCATATTGATGAAGACGCCGCGGTCAACCGGCGTTCCGGTCGGCGCGAGGACGCCCACCACGGTGAACGGTTGATCGTGGATGTGTCCCCCTTCGACGCCATGCGAAATCTTCAGTTTGCTGCCGACGTGAATCTCGGCTTGCTGCGCGGCAAAAGCGCCGACGACGGCGTCGAAATAGTGGTCCTGATGAAAATTCTCGCCCGCCGAGAAGGCGTAATGGATTTTGTAAGGCGGACCCACGTCCTCAAAAAATTGCGGCGTCGTCCCGATCACGCGGAAGTTGCGATAATAATCCCCCATGCAGACCGGGATGGCCGCTTCGACGCTGTCGGAAAATTCGCCGTCGCGGCCGTCCTTGCGCTGCGACTTCGGCAAAAACTCTTCGTAGTAAGTATACGGGAGATTCTCCACCGGCTTATCGAGATAGTAAACCGTGTTCAGCACCATTTGGAGGTCGCCCCCCTTGGCCCCAATGATCATGTTATAAGGCAACGCGCGACCGCTGTTGAAGTTCTGCTTGATCACCGCATACGCCGTCAGCACCACCACGACCAACATCACCCCCAGCGCCATCGAGATGCCCGTCAGGGTCGAAGCCAGAACGCGCTGCTGGATGCTGCGCCAAGCGATTTTCCAAAGGCTCATGACCGGGTGCTCTTAAGACAAGGCGTGTTCGAGGAATGCTTGCGCCGCGAGAGGCGGTTAATGAACGGCGACCGGCTTGACCGCCCGATTGATTTGCTCCAACGAATCGACCCGCTCGAATTGCTTGGCGACCTCGGGCGTATGCGTGACCAGCACCAGCGCCACTTGCTCTTCATGGCACGTCTCGCGAATCAAGTCGACGATCTGCTGCTGATGGCCCGTATCGACGTTGGCGGTTGGTTCGTCGGCCAGCAACAAAACCGGCTTGTTGATCAACGAGCGCGCGACCGCGACGCGCTGCTGCTCGCCCACCGACATCATGGACGGCCTGTGTTTCAGGCGATGCTTCAACCCGACCCGCTCGAGCAGATGCGCTGCCCGATCGGGCTCCGGCGGCCGCGCAGCAAACGACATCCCGAGCAGCACGTTCTCCAGCGCCGAAAAGCCAGGCAATAAGTTGAAAGTCTGAAAAACATAGCCAATTTTAGATGCGCGAAACCGATCGCGCGTCGCCTCGGGCAGACTGCTGACGTTGACCCCGTCAATCGTCACGCTCCCCGAATCGGGACGGCTGATGCCTGCAATGACGTGCAGCAAAGTCGTTTTGCCGCAGCCGCTGCGGCCCATCAAGACGACTTGCTCGCCCGCGGCGACGCGAAACGACGGGAGATCCAAGATGGGCAACCGTCCCCCGCCTGGCTCCGCGAAGGACTTCTTCACATCAGCAAGCTGAAGCATGATCGAACCCGGGCGGAAAATGGCGGGAACCAGGCCAGCCAAAAAGCGCTGGCTGGCGGCGGGAAGAACATCTGCTATCGTAATGTATTGCAATTGATTTGCAAGACGGGAAAGGGGCGCCGCAGCGCGGACGAAACTCGTTTGGCGGACTCCCGCGACCGGAGGCGTGAGCACTGCGCGCCCCAATCGCGCATCACGCGGGACTCCGCGGGACGCTACAATTGTCATGGAGCGACGCTCGCCTTGTCGCCCCCTGGTCGAAACAGGGCCATTTGGTTTTACGCATTGGCCGCCGCAACAGTTCGATATCGGGCTGCCAAAGCGGCGCTGAAAAACAACTTCAATCGTTAAAACTATTGCCCTCGGACAGAGTCGCCTCTTGCGGTGCTCGTGGCGTTCGATTTTGGACATTTCCATTTGTTTGATCGGCATTCGTTTATGTGGCCTGATTCGTCGCAAACCAGAGAGTTGCTGCTCGGCGCCCGCGAAGGCAACCAAGCGGCGGTGAATCAGTTGCTGGATAAGCATCGCGACGCGCTGCGGCGGATGGTCGAAATGCGGATGGACCGAGCGGTCTCGCAGCGCGTGGACGCGAGCGACATCGTTCAAGAGGTCTTGCTCGAGGCGAATCGCCGGTTGCGCGACTACATGAACGATCCGCGTTTGCCGTTTCACTTGTGGTTGCGGCACATGGCGAAAGACCGTCTGATCGATGCGCATCGCCGCCACCGGCAAGCAGCGCGGCGCAGCGTCGATCGCGAACAGGCGTCGGTTGCCACCCCGCTCGACCAATCGACGCTCGATCTCATGGCTGGCATCTGCGACCCGGAGTTGACCCCAGCCGCCGCCGCGACTTGGCATGAACTACAGAGCCGATTTGAAGCCGCGATTGGCGAACTCGACGAACAAGATCGCGAGGTCGTGCTGATGCGTCACTTTGAACAGCTTTCCAATTCCGAGGTCGCGCAGAGTTTGAATCTGAGCGAGCCTGCCGCCGGCATGCGCTATCTGCGCGCCATGCGCCGGCTGCGTGAAAAACTCAGCGGCGAACGACCAGAAGCCGAATGAGGGGGACCCGATGAGCCGCGATCACGGAGCGAATCACGGAGCGCCTCCGGAAAAGCCGCCTGCCGACCCGCGCACGGGCGACCGCGCGCCGCGCGAACGCGATCTTTCGTCCCGAGAACGCCCCCTCGCGCCGCGCGAACGGCAGGAATTGGCCGCGCCATTCCGCCGTCCCCTGTTGCTGCTGGCGGCCGGGACCACGGTCCTCGCGCTCGCCTGCACGGCGCCGGTCGCTGCGCATGCTCACGCCGGACCTTGGCCAGATTGGCTGAAGATTGGGCTCGCGCTCAGCTTGCTCCAGGCCTGTTATGGAGTTTGGCTGACAGTCGCTGGCGACTGGGCGGCAGTGCGCGTAAGCATGGTGGTGAACGCGTTCGTCGCGACCGTCTACGGCACGGCGTTCATGGTGGCCATTTTGACGCCGCCGGAGCAAATCGCCCTTTTCGACTTGGAAACGGTTCGGTCCGCCGCGCGATGGTGGTGCCCCGCCGTGCTGGTGCTTGCCGCCGCGCTCTCCTTTTACGCCGGCCGCCTCGCACAGCTATGGCGCGCCGCGCAGCCTTGAGATGCGGCCCTGCCCAGAGAGGCCACGTCAACCAGCTTCGAACGGCACATTCTCCAATCGCTGCGGCGCTGCGATCTAAAACGTTCCCAGATGGGTAATGCCTCCGCCGTTGGTGCCCGCCGCGGCGGCAGGAAAGACGCCGTAGAAGCCGCGCGTAAAGACCATTTCGATGAAATCGTCGGCCCGTTGGATGGGCGATTTCGGCACGATGACAATATCAGAATCGTCCAGCCAAATTTCGTCCGCCGGACAAGGCTTTTTGCTGTGCAATTCGCCTTGCAGATTGAGCATGGTCGCCATCAAGTGCCAATCTTGGGCGCGGCGAAAAATGACGATTTGCCGCAGGTTCGCCCCGATTTTCCAACCGCCCGCCAAGGCAATCGCCTGCGTGACCGTCGTCGGCCCCTCCAGCGAAAAGCGGCCCGACGTGGTGACTTCGCCCAGCACATAGACATACCGCGGCGCCCGCGCAGTCAAAATCGGCGTGACCTCAATTCCCTCGACCTCGTGCGCATAGCGCTCATCGAGCTCGCGCTTCAATTCCGGCAGGCTTAAGCCTTGCACGGGAACCGAGACGAGCGCCGGCAGCGAAATCGTCCCTTCGGGCGTGACCCGGGCCCCGATGTGTTGGCCGCCGCTCCCTTGGCGGCTGTCAACCGTGGCGCGCAAGTCTTCGAGCTTCGTGTTGACCTTCAGCGGCGTCACCGTGATGGAGGGAATCTTATAATACTTCGTGTACCGTTTTTCGATGTCGTCGCGCAGTTGCGTCACGGTGCGATGCGTCGCGCGCACCTGGCCCAGCAAGCGGAGCGTGATCGTTCCATCCGGCTGCACGATCAAATCGCGATTTAACTTTTCATCCGTGAACGATTCCACGCGCACTTCGTCGCCGACATTGATTTCATAAGGCCGATTGCTCTCCTCGCGCGTCAAGCGATAGACGAACTCGAGTTGATCATCGACGCGGAGCCGATATTCCGGGACATGTTCGCTGCGCCAAACCCCGCAATACTCTCCTTGGGCAAAGGACTGGAACGGAATGATTCGTTCGGCACGCCAAGTCAGTTCGCGCCCTTGGCAACCGCAATGCCCATCGGCGCAATCCACGCCGAGGCGGCACCCACTGGGCGCGGGACCGAGTGCCTGACAAAGGCGCACGCGGTCGTCGCGCGACAGCCAAGGGCCGCTGGCTTCCGCCCGAGCCGCGGCCGGGGCGGTTGCCCGTTGCTCGCTCTGTGGTCCGAGAGCGGCGACAGGCACGGCCTCGCCGCGAAGGGCCAACTGACCGATCACGCAACCAGCCGCGCAGACTGCCGCCAAGGCCAGCCGTTTCCACGGGCCGAAAGTTCTCGCGAATTTCACTGGCAAGCTCAACATAAGAATCAACCAGGGCTAGTTCCGAGAGAGGGGAGGGGCGGAAAATAGACCGGAGCCGCGGCGATTTTCGTCGCTCGGCGGCGGCAGCTTTTGCGCCGTCTGCGCCGCCGGCCGTCCACCCGGCGCGCGATCGACAGCATTGTTCGCGCTCGTTTGCGCAAACGCGGCCGTATCGAGCCACTGCACGGCGACCGAAGTCTTCGAGGCCTGCGCTCCGCGCTGCTGAGCAAGCAATTCGCCCTCGCGCTGAGCTTGCGCCGCTAGTTCGCCCTCGCGCAACGTGCGATGGACCGTGGCGAGGTTTTGCCACGTCACGACCTGCGGCGAAACCCGCAAGCTGCTCAGCAAGACCGAGCGCGCTTCTTCCCAGCGTCCTTGCTTGGCGAGCAGCACGCCGAGGTCGTTGGCCGCCAGAAAATTATTCGGTTCGACGAGCAGCGCCGCCCGAT